>NZ_DAMBGD010000005.1:0-189722 GCF_032060985.1 Mobilicoccus sp. | reverse complement strand
CAGAATTCACCGCCACAACGCCACAGAATCAGGACGGTGGATCAGGGCTCAGCGAGGTTCGGAGCGGTACGCATGGACCAAAACCTCCCCGAGAGCGACGCCGCGATGGTGACACGCTCACCTTCCTCGAAGGCTTTCGCTGCGACATGCGTGTTGGACTTGTGCGTGCGCTCAGCCTCTGTAAGTGCCGTCTCCACGTCACTGCCGACGTGCATCGAGAAGCGCTTGTCGCGATCGCGGGCGTCGAGAAGGCCGATATTGGTGGGAATCAGCCTGTCCAGCTTCGAGAAGACTTTGAAGGTGTCGTATCCGCTGACTGGTCTCGGTTCGTGGCCGAGCACCGCCTCGACGAGGTCATCGAGACTGTGCTTCGTGTCGGAACAGTGGACGTAGAGGATGCCTTGACCGCGATCGAGGTACATCGCGAGCAGCGTGTAATCAGTGGCACGAAGTGACGGGATATCTCCCCACCGCAGGTCAGAAATAGTCTCGACAACGAACCAGGCAATAGTGTTCTCTGCGTTGAGGCTGATGAGGTCGTCCAACACGGAGTCCCCGTAGATGTCCCGTGCCGCGAGCGGGTTCCAGTCGGTAGTGGATGTCGCGAAGGCCTTGGCGCTCATCTTGGGTTCCAGGAGTCCGACGGGCACATCCGGCGGGTTGTCGACGAATGATGCCTCAAACTCGCTAACCTCGTTCGCGCGCTCAGTGGCGCGCTCAGTGATATCGCTGAGCACCTTGTCCCAGTCTGGGTCCTCGCGAAGAAGGAACCGCATCGGCGAGAGTGCGTGGCGTGGCTCTTGGCGCACGAAGACGCTCGCCCTGCCAATCGGGAGTGGAGATGATGTTCTGGCGAGACGGCCGATGAGTTGCACCATTGGGCTCAGCGATCTGTGCGCGTCGTGGAATGCCCCCACCTTCAGAGTCGGTAGATCGAACCCTTCTCCAAGCATGTCAACACAGACGATCACGCGGCTGGTCCGGGCTCGCATCGCCCCAAGCGTCTCTGCTCTACGACGGGCCGACATCGAGTCGTAGATGACCTTCGGCGTCAACTCGGGGGCAATGCGTGTGTAGAGCGCGTGAACTTCATCTGCCCTCGCCTTCGACCCCACCCGTGCCAGCAGCAGGTGCTCGTGACCAGCGGCCAGGTCTGCTCGCAGCCGCGAAACCGCGGCCACAGCCAATGCCTCATCGTCATCGTCCAGATCGAGCACCGCACTGAAGTCGATGGTGCTGAAGTAACCCTCCTTTTGGGCTTCGCGTAACGGGAAGCGGAAGATGACCCGGCCCGGCAGCGTCAATCCGTCGCGACGGAACGGCGTTGCAGTGAACAGAAGCGTCGGCCGGTTCGCGAAGACCCGGATGATCTCTGTCCATGTTCGAGCCGGAGCGTGGTGCGCCTCGTCAACGAGTAGGTGCGTGAAACCCTGGAAGAAGACCCCGCGCACCTCCGGCTCGTTGGCGTGTATCGCGTTTGGGGTCGCGACCACAACGTTCGCCGCTTCGACAAAGGCTCTCGCCTCGGCATCGTCGGCGAACCGCCCCTCTAGCCGTCCCACCCTGGGGCGTAGCGCGGAGCGGTCGACAATGCCTTCGAGTTGAAGGATTCCCAGGGTCTCAAACTTGGTGGCGATCTGATCTCGAAGCGCGGTTGAGGGAACTACCACGAGCACGCGCTCGGGGCGTTGCGCAACCAGCCACGCCAGCATGGTCTCTGTCTTCCCAGTGCCGGTCGGCATGACGACGATCCCAGGCTCAGATAGACCGGACGACTGATAGCCGACGATGGAATGAAGTGCCGCGATCTGCGGGCGCCTCAGGCTGTGGGGCTGATCATGAGCGGTGAATCCAATGGCACCGTCGAAGGATCGGATGACATCGCTCGCTTGAACTGCCTCTCGACCACCAGCCCATTTGATCTGGGCGTTCTTTGATCGGCGGACCGGAAGCCTCGCCGCAAGCGGCCCCTCGGTTGGGAGTTCAGCGGCGCGGGTTACGGGCCACTGTCCGAAGGGCGTGCTCACCAATTCGAGGCCCGACTCAGCCTCAATTGCCTCGACGTTGTCATACGCCGGAACCAGCAACTGACGGACTACGTTCTTGCCCGCCACGTGCGGCGTCGCCCAGACATCCTCGGTCCGGTATTCCACATCGAGCCTCTCTCTTCTTCGCCTACCCAGGGAGCACGACTGCCAACAAGCGCGTCGCGATCAGCCCTTGGATGACCTCGGGTCGTTCCCGGGTGCGATCGTGTCTTGCGCGCGGATCGTCCCTTTGAGCGAACGGACCTGTAGCTCGCCGCCTCCGTCGTTGCCGAGGATCGTGCGGGCGCGCTGAATGCCTTCGACCTGTGTGGAGGTTACGGCGCTGGCGCGATCAGCTCCTGGCTTCCGCACCTCCCAGTCGCCGTCGCTTCGACGCTGGACTACTCGCTTGTTGGGTTCGGTCATGATCTTTCCTTTCTCGGATGGGACTGCTGCCCACTACTTCCTGTTGTCTGGATGGTCTTTCACCAGCGTCAGCTTGGGCTGGGGATCGTCGATGTCAGCTAGCCGTCGTATGTGACGAGGCGTCATCTGGAGGTCTTCCGCGACCTGCGTCAGCGGCACACCTGCCTGGTCAAGCAGCTCAAGCGCGGACTTCAGGAGTTCCGGCCGCTCGCCGGGATAGTCGTGAACCGGCATGGGTCGCCGAGCGATCCCATTCAGCGTGATGTACGCGCGACGGGCTGTGGACTCCGAGATAAGATCAAGCTCCCGGGACCGGAAGATCAGAGAGTTGATGGAGACCCCCCACAGCTGGCTAAGTTCCTCGTACCGGTTGAAGTTGATGCGCCGAGGCAACTGGTCACGGATCGCATCGCGAGGAGTGAGGAACTCGGCCGCGAACATGTCTGCCTGCCGCTCAAGTTGGCTATCTGTTCCTTGCCGGCCGTGATGAAGGACGATGTGTCCAAGTTCGTGCGCGGCCGAGAACCGATGCCGCATAACATCGTTGGCCTTGTCTGGGGTCAGCACGATCATGGGACGTGGCAGTGCGGTGGTCGAGAAGGCGTCGATCCGGCTCTTCTCGTCAAGTGCGAGGTCTTCCTTCATGGAGAAGAAGACTGTCAGGATGCCATGCTGTTCAAGCTCGTACACGAGGTGATTGATCGGCACGGTCCCGAGCATCCAGTGTTGACGCATGGCTCGCGCTGCTGTCACGGGGTCGGGCACATCCGATGAGTCGACCTGCGCCCAGGTAGGGAGGTCTAGATCAGGGAACTCCACGCTCTCTTCGAGGTAGCAGCTGAGTTCCCAGGCTTGTTCGACATACGCAGTCGCTTGCTGCTGTTGCGTGACAGTCGTTGAACGGAGTCGACGGAACGACGCTTCAGCGATGTCCACCTGGACGCGTGGACGCCCGAGCGCGAAGAAGCCCGGCGGAACACCGAGCGCCGTGGCTAGGGCAGCGACCGTCTCTGCGCGGGGACGCACCTCTCCACGCTCGTACTGCCCGATCGCGGCGGCCGATACGCCAACCTTGCGATGAAGGTCAGCCTTGGACATCTTGCTGATCCGACGAGCCTGAGCTAGCCGCGCTGGGTCAAACATCCTGGCAACCGCCGCTAGGTCAGCGTCGCCTACGTACTCAGTCGGCATGGGTCAGTTGCCTTCCTGCTCGGACCGCCGCTGGCGCAGCTTCACCGAGGTACGCGGACGCTCGCTGCCGTTGAACCCGGCGACAGGCTTCAACATGGTGTGCGGAGCATCGACCGAAGAAGGCGTGCGCTCATAGGTGAGCCGCTCGGGGTCTGCAAACTCCAGGTACCGGCCGTTCAGTCGCGCAGGTGCGAAGTAGACCGTTCCCACACCCTGCGGCGTACTGCTGTAGTAGGGAACGAAGAGCGTAGTGCGAGGCACAGCCAGTTCGACGTGGCTGAGCGCATCCTCAAGCGATGCAGGCTGATCTCCTTCGAGAACGTCACTGATGTCGAAGAGCCCGGGGTCCGAGTACTTGACGTTGCTCGTCTTCGAGAGGAGTTCACGGCGCGAGTCAGGCAAGTAGCTGAGCCGAACACGGCGAACGTTGCGCGGCATCTGCTTGCCCACCCGTTGCGCGAAGATGAGTGTGTTGCCGACGAAGGTCAGCATCCGTCGGGTCGTCGGGACCTTTGCCTCCCGATAGGTAGGTAGGTCGGACAGAAGTGTGCGGAGCTCCTTCTGCACACCACGGGCCATGCCAGCCCCGTACACGTCCTGGTCCCCATCGGGATCGTCATATGCTGCCTGAGCGCGGGCCGAGCGATCCTGGCTGCGCTGGATCGCGGTCGGGATTCGTTCGCGGAGTGCCGCGAGCTCTGCTGGCTGGAACTCGCTGCGCCAGTCGTCGCTGTCGTGTTGCTGAGCCACCGGGGCCTCCTTCGTCGTCACGAAGGACTCTAGCACACAACTTTAGTATCACGCGGCAATCCGTCAGAGTTAGCACCAACAGGATGGCTGCCGAGGTCACTCTTCACTCGGCTCAACACCCTCAGTCTGTCAGATCGGACCCGGCGAGTCGGTCAAGACGCGAATCGTCGGTGTCATCCACGATGAGTCCAGCCTCGACCAGCGCTGCACGTACTGCCTTGCGGTCCACGCCCATCCGGCGACTGATCGCTCGCATCGAGACGCCCGCTCGGGCGAGGCGCACGGCCTCGGCCTTCTCGTCGATTCCCAGCCCTGGTCGGCGGCTCGGCACGTTGCGGCGACGCAGGTGCGAGAACACGGTGGCGCGGTGGATGCCGTACCTCTCGGCGAGTGCCTTGACGCTCATCCCGGCGAGGTAGTCGCCGACGAGCGCGTCCACCTCGGCGGCGGTGAGAAAAGTTTGAGCCGTCTCGACAGTCCTCACGACGGGGCCACGATCGTCCTTCGGAGCGGTATTCTGGGGGCGTCGAGAGACCTCGTAGACTCCACGGTCTAGGCGGTTGACCAGCGTTTTTGTCTTGGGGGCGGAGTTGCCGAACGTACTACTCAGGCACCCCACGGCGAAGGCCCCCCGACCGATCGGTCGGGGGGCCTTCCGCATCCCCCGCGACCCCCGTCGGGCCCCTCGCGAGAGCGGCCCCGCGACACTCGGTCACCCATGCCAGGATGGGGGCATGCTCCGCCGCTCTGCCGTCATCTCGTCGATCCTCGCCGTGCTCACGGCCCTCGTGCTCCTCACCGTCCCCGGCCTGTCGGCCTCGGCGCACTCGGCGCTCGTGTCCTCGACGCCGGAGGACGGGGCGTCGCTCACGACGATGCCGGCGACGGTGACCCTGGAGTTCAACGAGAACATCCAGCAGCAGGGCACGCAGGTGATCGTCGCCGACCACGCGGATGTCGCCCACCCGGTGACGCCCCAGGTCCACGGGCCCACGGTGAACGCCTCGATCCCCGAGGGACTGCCGCCCGGCCTGGTCCACGTGCGCTACCGGGTGGTGAGCGCCGATGGCCACCCCATCACCGGTGAGATCTCGTTCACCGTCGAGGGTGGGCCCACGTCCGCCCCGACCACGGGAGGCAACGTCGCGCCGGCGGTCCCCGCGCCCACGGCGAACCCCACCCCGGCCGACGGCGACGGTTCCACGACGATGATGTACGTCCTCAGCGGCGTCGCCGCCGTCATCATCGTCGTGGGCGGCATCGTGGTCTTCCTCTCCGGACGACGTCGCCGCTGACACCGCACTCCGACGATCTCGCGCCGGCTCCACGGATCCTGTTGGTCCTCTTACGGCCGCGCCCCCGGGACCTCCGGACGCCGACACGACGACGCCCCCGACACCACCATGCCGGGGTGTCGGGGGCGTCGCCGGGTGTACCCGAGTGCGAACCGACGGCTCAGCGTGCCGCGCGGACCGCGTAGCCCTCGTGGACCCGTGGGCGCCAGTGACGCTGCGGGGTCACCGCCCGGTCGAACGCCTGCGCCTGGGGCGCAGCCGCCCGCCGGACGATGCGGGCATGCGTGAGGTAGCCCGCCTCGTCGAGGTCGGCCGCCAGTGCGTGCAGCGACGTGGACGACAGACGGAGCGTCTCGAGGTCCACGATCGGCCGGACGAAGTCGCGGTGGCAGTCCCACCAGAGCTCACGCAGCACTTGCGCGAGCATCTGGCGCTGCTCCGTACTCATCGCCCGCTGATCGATGATGCCGCCATACGCGGTGATGTCGTTGGTCATGCGATCGTTCCCCCCTTGCTTGCCTTCATCGGTGTGCGCCGCGCTCCCGACCAACCGGTTTCCCGGCCGTCTCGCCTCCCCAGGACGACGCATTGGAAAAACTGTACGACACACGTCCAGGACGCACGACAGACAAAACTGCAGGCAGAGCCGCCGATGACGCCTGCTCGCGTCCCTGTTTTCCGCCTCCGACGTTCGCGCGCAACGCGATTCGTCGATCGCGGTGTGGTCGCCGCGAGGCGGCTACTCGCCCGTCACGTATCCCAGCCGTGATGCCGCGCCGCCGACGGATCGTCGTTGCGGGGGAAGGCGACTCGCGATCTCGGGCCCGGTCGCACGGCGTGCGCGCAGATCATGCGCGCACATGGGTACAACAGGTGCCCACCGCGCGTGTCGCGACCGTGCCCGACGGGTCTTCGAGCCCGCCCTCGGGCCCGCCCGCGCGGTCCTCCTCCGGGAGGGTTCTCGGTCCCCGCCGAGACCCGTCGACCGGCCCCCGGCGATTGCCCGAGACGGGCGCAGATCGGCGCCGACGGCCTTGTCCCGATGCACGATTCGAGGCCCCGCACCCACTACCGTTACCCCGTTCGAATCTCGCCGCCCGGCGAGCCTCTCCACCTACCCTGACCACAGGGGTGCCAGACCGGAGTGCCCACATGAGCATCTTGCGAACGAAATCGGTGGAGGCGTCGATCGCCCACACCGACGAGCCGGAGCACCGACTCAAGAAGAGCCTCACCGCCGTCGACCTCACGGTCTTCGGCATCGGCGTCATCATCGGCGCGGGCATCTTCACCCTCACCGGACGGGCCGCCGCCGATTACGCGGGGCCCGCGATCGTCATCTCCTTCGCCATCGCCGCCGTCGCCTGCGGCCTCTCGGCGTTATGCTACGCGGAGTTCGCCTCGACCGTCCCCGTGTCGGGGTCGGCCTACACGTTCTCCTACGCCACGCTCGGTGAGATCGTGGCCTGGATCATCGGCTGGGACCTGCTCCTCGAGATGATGCTCGGCGCGTCGGTCGTCGCCCAGGGATGGTCCCAGTACTTCGTCCTCTTCCTCCACAACCTGGGCGTCCCGTTCCCCCACTCCCTCGCCCCGGGCAACGGCCCGTTCGACCTCGCCGCGTTCCTGCTCGTCGCCGTCATCACCGCGCTGGTCGCCTACGGCATCAAGGAGTCCATGCGGGTCAACCTGGTGTTCGTCGGCATCAAGCTCTTCATCGTGCTCTTCGTCATCGTCGCCGGACTGCGATTCATCAACCCTGCCAACTACACCCCGTTCATCCCCGCCGCACAGCCGCCGGCCGAGTCCGCCGCGAGCATCCTGCACCAGCCCCTGTTGCAGATCTTCTTCGGCCTCAACCCGACGGTCTACGGCTGGGGGGGAATCCTCGCGGGCGCCTCACTCGTGTTCTTCGCCTACATCGGTTTCGACGTCGTCGCGACGACCGCCGAGGAGGCGCGCAACCCGCAGCGGGACCTGCCGGTCGGCATCATCGCCTCGCTCATCATCTGCACGTTCCTCTACGTCGCGGTCTCGCTCGTCATCACCGGCATGGTGAAGTACGACCAGATCAACCCCAAGGCGGCGCTCGCGGCCGCGTTCGAGAGCGTGGGCCAACCCTGGGCGGCGACACTCATCTCCGCAGGGGCCGTGGCCGGCCTGTTCACCGTCGTCATGACGCTGCTCATCGGGGCGACCCGCGTGATCTTCGCGATGTGCCGTGACCACCTGCTGCCCCCGAGTTGGGGCCTCACCAACCCCAGGACCGGCACGCCCGTGCGTCTCACCGTCGGCATCGGCCTGCTCGTCGCGCTCGTCGCCTCGCTCACGCCGATCGGGGAGCTCGAGGAGATGGTCAACATCGGCACGCTGTCGGCGTTCGTGCTCGTCTCCCTCGCCGTGCCGGTGCTCCGCCGCCGGCGCCCGGACCTGCAGCGCTCCTTCAAGGTGCCGCTCTCCCCGGCGTTGCCGTGGATCGCCGCCCTCACGTCGCTGTACCTCATGCTCAACCTGCCGCTCGACACATGGCTGCGGTTCCTCATCTGGATGATCATCGGCTTCGCGATCTACTTCACCTACGGCTACCGCAACAGCCGCCTCAACAAGGAGCCGGAGCTCCCCTTCTTCGAACACTGACCATCCGCGCGCGCCGAGTCGCGTACCGGCCTCACTCGCGAGGGCCGTCACCGGGAGACCCCGGGGGCGGCCCTCGCCGGGTCCGGGCGCGAGGCGTCCCGCGACGACCGCGTCGGGGGCCGACCACGACGATGGGGCGGGCTCGAGGGCGCAGGGCGGGTCGTCGCCGTCCCGGCATGAGAAAGGGGCCCCGGTCGCCCGGGGCCCCTCGTCTTCTGTGCGCCATCAGGGACTCGAACCCCGAACCCGCTGATTAAGAGTCAGCTGCTCTGCCAATTGAGCTAATGGCGCGCAACGAGGAAGAACGTTACCCCGGGGGCCTCGGAATCTTCAAATCAGCTGGTCAGGGCGTTTCGTGTGAGCGAGCAGCCCGGGCTGCCTCGCCCGGATCCGGGGACAGCGAGGACCCCGCGGACCTACGGTGAGACAAAGGCCACGACAAGGAGATTGCGCCATGAAGGCACTCGCCAAGACCCACGCCGGCCCCGGCCTGGAGCTCATCGATCGTCCCGAGCCGGTGTGTGGCCCTCAGGACGTCAAGATCAGGGTTCTCGCCGCGGGCCTGTGCGGCACCGACCTGCATCTCGAACAGTGGGACGAGTGGGCGGCCCGAGAGGTGCAGCCCCCGATGACGATCGGGCACGAGTTCTTCGGGGAGATCGTCGAGACCGGCGAGGACGTCACCTCCTGCCACGTGGGTCAGATGGCCTCGGGTGAGGGGCACGTCGTGTGCGGGACGTGCCGCAACTGTCGCGCAGGACGTCGACAGATGTGCATCAACGTCTCCAGCGTCGGGGTCAACCGCGATGGCGCCTTCGCCGAATACGTCGTCATCCCCGCCTCCAACGTGTGGGTGCAACCGCGCGACATGCGCCCCGAGGTCGGGGCGCTGTTCGACCCTCTGGGCAACGCGACGCACACCGCCCTCATGTACCCACTGGTGGGTGAGGACGTCCTCATCACCGGAGCCGGCCCCATCGGCGTCATGGCTGCGGCCATCGCCCGGCATGCGGGAGCCCGCTACATCGTCGTCACCGACGTCTCCGACGTCCGCCTCGGCCTCGCGCGGGACGCGGGTGCCGATCTCGTCGTCAACGTCGGCCGCGAGCACATCATCGACGCCCAACGGATGCTCGGGATGTCGGAGGGTTTCGACGTCGCACTCGAGATGTCGGGCAACCCCGCCGCGCTGCGCGAAGCGATCGAGAACATGAACCACGGCGGCAGCATCGCGCTCCTCGGACTGCCCAAGGAGGGCTTCGCCATCGACTTCGGCAAGGTCATCACCCACATGCTGACGATCCGCGGCGTCTACGGGCGGGAGATGTACGAGACCTGGTACGCCGCGAGCGCGATGCTGCAGACCTCGACGCTGTTGCAGGACACCGTCAGCTCGGTCATCACCCACACCTTCCCCCTCGAGGAGTGGCCCGCCGCATGGGAGACAGCCCGTTCCGGCCACTGTGGCAAGGTCGTCCTCGACATCGCCGGCACCCTCTGAGCGCCACCTGCACCCCCGCACCCCGCACCCCGCACCCGCACCCCCGATCAGGAGATCCGATGACCGACTTCGACGGCTCGATCGCCGCCACCCTCGCCGAGATCCGCGACGCGGGCCTCTACAAGAACGAGCGCGAGCTGCTCTCCCCGCAGTCCGCGCACGTCCGCACGACCGCCGGCGAGGCGCTCAACTTCTGCGCCAACAACTACCTCGGCCTCGCCGACGACCCCGAGGTCGTCGCCGCCGCGCGAGCCGCGCTCGACGAGTGGGGTTTCGGCATGGCGAGCGTCCGGTTCATCTGTGGGACGCAGGAACTCCACAAGCGGCTCGAGGCCAAGATCGCCGAACTCGTCGGCATGCAGGACGCGATCCTTTACTCGAGCTGCTTCGACGCCAACGGCGGCGTGTTCGAGGTGCTGTTCGGCGCCGACGACGCGATCATCTCCGACGAGCTCAACCACGCCTCGATCATCGACGGCGTCCGGCTCTCCAAGGCGAGGCGATACCGGTACAAGAACGCCGACATGACGGACCTGCGCGCCCAGCTCGAGGCCGCGACCGAGGCGGGGTCTCGCCGCAAGGTCGTCGTCACCGACGGCGTGTTCTCGATGGACGGGTACTACGCTCCGCTCGCCGAGATCTGCGATCTCGCGGAGGAGTACGGCGCGCTCGTCCTCGTCGACGATTCCCACGCCGTCGGGTTCGTCGGCGAGCACGGCCGTGGCACCCACGAGCGATGCGGTGTCCTCGACCGCGTCGACCTCGTCACCGGGACTCTCGGCAAGGCACTCGGCGGAGCTTCCGGCGGGTACGTCGCGGGCAGCGAGGACGTCGTCGCCCTCCTGCGACAGCGCTCACGGCCCTACCTGTTCTCGAACGCCGTGGCCCCCACGGTCGCCGCCGGATCGCTCAAGGCCATCGAGCTGGCGCTCGCGGGCGACGACAAGCGAGCCGCGCTCGAGCGCAACTCCCGCCTGATCCGCGAGCTGATGACGGAGGCCGGCTTCGATCTGCTCCCCGGTTCGCACCCGATCACCCCGGTGATGTTCCCCGGCGAGGACGGTGCCCGTCAGGCCACGCAGATCGCCGACGAGATGCTCTCCCGCGGCGTGTACGTCATCGCCTTCTCCTACCCCGTCGTGCCGACGGGTAAGGCCCGGATCCGCGTACAGCTCTCCGCCGCACACAGCGAGGACGACGTGCGCACCTGCGTCCAGGCGTTCATCGACGCGCGGGAAGCGGTCGGGTGACCGCGGGTCCCGTGCCCACCGCCCATGCACGGTGACACGCCGTGCGGGCACACGGCACACCGAACGGGCGGGTCCTCACCTGGTGGGGACCCGCCCGTTCGGTTCGCTCGAGGCGTCGTGGGCGCGCGGCGTGCGCGTCCGGTCAGCGACGGGTGCGGTTGTAGATCGCGAGGGCGACGAGCAGCACGACCGCGCCGACGGCCGGGCCGACGACCTCCAGGCGGAGACCGCCCTCGGGGGTGCGCGTCGTGCGGTCGACGAAGCCCTTGGCCTCCTCGACCTGGCGCTTGGCGACGTTGGCCGGCTTCACGCGGTAGGCGAGCTCGTCGATCGTCGCGGCCAGGTCGTCCCGGTTGCGCGCGATGTCCTTCTCGATCTCGTCGAGCGACCGGTTCTCCTTGGGGCTCATCCCCGGCTCCTTCGGTGTGGTGGGTGTGCACCGGAGAGCCTCGGCGGTCCGGTGCTGCGGCCTACGTCTTCCCGGCGACGATAACCTACCCCCGAGCGGCGCGCTCATGCGGCGCGGCGCGTCGTGCGGTGGCGCATCTCGCACCCGTGCTCGACGCCTCCGGCTCGTCGAGGCCTCGGGCGGAGCGGAGCCCGCACCGCGGGCGTGCCGCCCCTCCCCCGCGACCGCCGACGCCCGGTCACCGACACCCCCACCAGCAGCACCCCACGTCCCGCCAGACCAGGAGGAACCCATGACCCGTCTCGCCGAGGGCGACGCCGCCCCCGACTTCACCCTCACGTCCGACACCGGGGAGCAGGTGTCGCTCTCGGACCTGCGCGGACGCAAGGTCGTGCTCTACGCCTACCCCGCTGCGATGACCCCGGGGTGCACCACCCAGGCGTGCGACTTCCGGGATGCCCAGGACCCGTTCACCGCCGCCGGGTACGCCGTCTACGGCCTCTCCCCCGACTCCCCCGAGAAGCTCGCGCGCTTCGTCAACCGCGACCACCTCACCTTCCCGCTGCTGTCCGACCCCGACAAGGCGGTGCTCACGGCCTACGGGGCCTACGGGGAGAAGACGATGTACGGCAAGAAGACCGTCGGCGTCATCCGGTCGACCTTCGTCATCGACGAGGACGGACGTGTCGCCCTCGCCCGGTACAACGTGCGCGCCAAGGGCCACGTCGCCTCGCTCGCCAAGGCCCTCGGCGTCGACCTGCCGGCCCCCGAGGCGTCCTGAGAGGTGCGCACCCCCGCCGGCCCGGCGCCGTCACGTTTCGGCGCCGGGGGTGGCGGGCCGATAGCCTTCCCCCGACGCGGGAGTGGTGAAACTGGCAGACACGCAGGATTTAGGTTCCTGTGCCCCCAGGGCGTGAGGGTTCGAGTCCCTTCTCCCGCACCGAGCGAGGCGTCGACGCGTCACGACCGGGCGGTCCGGCGGGGAAGGCGCATGTCACGAGATCACCGCGTCCCACACCTGATCTCACACCGGAGCCCAACCCTCACACCGGAGCCCATCCCCTCCGGTGTCGACGCTGCCCTCCGGTCTGAGCGGGCACCACGTCCTCGTTCCATCACGGGTCGAGCCAGGCACGGGTGCACGCAGCGAGCGCCCAGGGTGGGGGCGATGATGCCGACATGAACGCCACCCCGGGGATCGACCGCTACGCACTCGACTACGGATGGGGCCACGAGCCCGGGTGGACCGACGAGACCGAGATCACCCTGCTCGGCGTCATCCAGGGCGAGGCCGCGACGACTGCCGTGCGGGAGTGGGTCGCCTCCCTCCCGGAGAGCGAACTCCCCCGTGAGCGCGGCCGCCACTACCACGGCGGCGCGACGATGGAGATCGTCGAGGACGGTCCGAGCGGGATGGGCCTGGCCCTGAGATCGGTCGGGGAGGACGCGTTCGACAGCGTCGCCTGGTACGCCGACGTCGTCGCCGACCTCGTCACCGAGCCCGGCGACCCCGCCACCACACTCACCTGGACCCAGTTGCCCTTCGGCGCCAAGCCGTAGGGGTGCCAAGCCGTAGGGGTGCCAAGCCATAGAGGTGCCAAGCCATAGAGGTGCCAAGCCATCGAGGTGCCAAGCCATCGAGGTGCCAAGCCCTAGAGACCCCGAGGACGCGGCCGAGGCCCCGCCGGTGGGACCGTCAGCGGGCCGGGTCGGACCGGCCGAGGAACTCGAGGATCGCGGCGTTGACCACCTCGGGCGCGTCCTGATTGGCGTTGTGGGCGGCGTCGGGGACGACGCGGTAGTCGGCGTGCGGATCGCGGGCGGCCCAGGCCCGCATCGAGACCGCGACGTTGCCGGACCGATCGGCCTCACCGCACAGCAGCATGAGCGGGTGACGCACGTGGTAGCCGGGCACCTCCCGCATCGAATGCGCGACCGCCCGCCAGATCGTGAGGAAGTCCCGCTTGCTCAACGAGGCGATCGCCTCCTGCACGAACCGCTGAGCCGGGGCGGTGAGCGCGATGGAGCGCGCCGTCACCCGGGCCAGGTGACGCATCGGCCAGAGCCGTAGCACCACCGTCGAGGAGCCCAGCCCCCACCGCTCCCACCGCGTGAGTCGGGCCGTGGCGCACGAGGCCCCGATGACGACGAGGGAGACGACCCGCTCGGGGTGGCGCAGCAGCAGGTCCTGGCCGACGAGCCCGCCCATCGACTGGCCGACGACGCTGAACCGGGTGTGGCCGACGGCCTCGGCCAACGCCACCGTGTCCTCGGCGAGGTCGGGCACGGAGAACGGCACCTGCCCGATCGGCCGGGATCGCCCGTGCCCGCGCTGGTCGACCGCGAGGACACGGTATCCCGCGCTCACCAGGGCGGGGACCTGTGCGTCGAACATCCCGTGGTTCATCGTCGCCCCGTGCAGGAGCACGACCAACGGGCCGACGGGCGGGCCGGAGAGCCAGGCGTGTACCGGGCACCCGGCGCGCGTGAGGACGATCGGTTGGGCGTGCTCGCTCATGTGCCCGATGCCCCCAGATACTCGGGCAGCACCTCGGCGAGAGCAGCGAACGCCTTGGCCCGGTGGGAGATCGCGTTCTTCTCGGCGGGCGGGAGCTCGGCGCTCGTACGGGTGTCACCGCCGACCTGGAGGATCGGGTCGTACCCGAACCCGTTCGTCCCCCGCGGCTCTCGCACGATCACGCCCTCGAACCGCCCATGGCGGGTGACCGTGCGCCCACCCGGCAACGCGAGCGCAGCGCAGCACACGAACGCGGCGGCGCGGTGCTCGTCGGGCACGTCGGCGATCTGCGCGAGCAGGAGGCGGAGGTTGGCCTCGTCGTCGCCGTGTCGCCCGGACCACCGCGCACTGAACACCCCCGGCGCTCCCCCGAGCACCTCGACCGCGAGCCCCGAGTCGTCCGCGAGGGCGGGCAGGCCGGTGGCGTTCGCCGCGAACGTGGCCTTGAGCAGCGCGTTCTCCTCGAACGTCACCCCGGACTCGACGACGTCGGGCACGTCGGGGAAGGCATCCATCCCGACGAGCTCGGTGTCGGTGCGGGCGAGGACGTCGGCGAGGATGCCCCGCAGCTCCCCGACCTTGCCGGCGTTCCGGGTGGCGAGGACGAGCTGCCCGGTCACCGCCGGACCTCGCGGGCCGGGCCGTCGAGCGCGGCCTGCTGCAGGCCCGTGAGCTCGGCGCAGCCGCCGACCGCGAGATCGAGAAGGCCGTCGAGCAGGGCGCGGTCGAAGGGCTCCCCCTCCGCCGTGCCCTGGACCTCGACGAAACGTCCGTCGCCGGTCATGACGACGTTCATGTCGGTCTCGGCGTCGACGTCCTCGACGTAGTCGAGGTCGAGGACCGGACGCCCCTTGACGACCCCCACGCTCACCGCCGCGACCGAGCCGGTGAGCGGCTGGGCCTTCGCGGCGATGTCGCCGTTCGCGCGGCCGGTCGCGATGGCATCGACGAGCGCGACGTAGGCGCCGGTGATCGCCGCAGTGCGGGTGCCGCCGTCGGCCTGCAGCACGTCGCAGTCGAGGACGACGGAGTTCTCGCCGAGCTGCCCCATGTCGACCACCGACCGCAGGCTCCGCCCGACGAGCCGGGAGATCTCGTGGGTGCGGCCGCCGATCTTGCCCTTGACGCTCTCGCGGTCGCTGCGCGTGTTCGTCGATCGCGGCAGCATCGCGTACTCGGCCGTGACCCACCCCAGCCCGCTGCCCTTGCGCCACCTCGGCACCCCGGGGCTGAACGACGCCGCACACAGCACGCGGGTGCGGCCGAACTCGACGAGGACACTGCCCTCGGCGTGGTCGAGCCAGTTGCGGGTGATCCGGACGTCACGAAGCTGATCGAGGGCGCGTCCGTCATGGCGGGGGGTGGAATCGCTCATGGCCGCAAGCCTACGGGCGGACGCCGACGACCCTTCGTGATGACCGCCCTCGCCGACCGCCGGTCGCGACACCGTCACACCGTCACACCGTCACACCGAACGAGGACAGCACGGCCGGCCGTCACTCCCGCGGCGCGCCGCCGACCTCGTACGTCGCGAGCGGGTCGGCGAGCTCGACCTCACGGCCCTGCCCGCACCACACCTGCGCGGCCTGGGCCCGGCAGACCTCACGGTCGTTCCACGCGGGGATGTGGGTGAGCATGAGCCGCCGCACTCCCCCGGCCTCCAGGGCGGCGCGGGCGGCCTTGGACCCGCTCATGTGGACTCCCTCGCCGTCGTCGCGCCCGTCCACGTAGGCCGAGTCGGCGAGGACGAGGTCGGCCCCCGCCATGAGTTCGGACAGCTGCGGGCAGATGTCGGTGTCGCCGGTGTAGGCGAGCACCGCGTCCCCGGTCTCGACCCGCAGCCCGTAGGCCTCGACGGGATGGAACACCGGGATCGGGGTGATCGTGAACGGCCCGACGGTGAAGGCGACCCGCGCCTCGAACTCCCCGAACTCGTAGCGCTCGTCGAGGGGCTCGGCCGCCTCCACGCCGTAGGCGCGGGCGAGGCGATCGTGCGCACCGGCGGGGGCGAACAGCGGCATCCGCGTCCCGCGGTGACGCCCCGGGGTGTACTTCAACGCGACGTAGAGGCTGCAGGCGTCGAGGCAGTGATCGGGGTGCAGGTGGCTGAGCACGACGGCGTCGAGATCGATGGGGTCGAGGAAGTGCCGCATGGGGCCGGTCGAACCGTTGCCGAGGTCGAGCGCGACCGTCCACGACCGGCCCTCGTGCTCGGCCTCGACGAGGTAGCAGGAGGCCGGTGAGGCGGGGCCGGGCATGGAGCCGGAACAGCCGACGACGTGGAGCTTCACGCGGGCACCCCCTGGGCGAGGTTGAGGTGGCCGATCTCGGGTCCGAGGAACCGACGGGCGAGCCGCGCGAACTCGGCGGGGTCACCGGTGGTGCGGAACCGGTGCTCCGGTGGCGGGGAGCCCTGCGGTCGGAGGGCCTCGGCGTCGGCGAGCACGCGATAGACGTCCTTGGCCGTCTCCTCCGCGCTCGAGACGAGGGTGACGAGGTCGCCCATCACGTAACTGATGACGCCGGTGAGCAGGGGGTAGTGCGTGCATCCGAGGATGAGGGTGTCGACCCCGGCCGCGGCGACCGGCTCGAGGTACCCGCGGGCCACGGAGAGGAGCTCCTCCCCGCCCGTCACCCCGGCCTCGACGAACTCGACGAACCGCGGGCACGGTTGGGACACGACTCGGATCTGGGGGGCCGCGGCGAAGGCGTCGACGTACGCGCGGCTGCGGTGGGTACCGGCGGTGGAGATGACACCGACGACGTCGTTGCGGGTCGCCGCCGCCGCCCGCCGCACCGCGGGGCGGATGACCTCGACGACCGGCACGTCGTAGCGCTCCCGGGCGTCGTGGAGCATCGCCGCGCTCGCGGTGTTGCACGCGATGACGAGCGCCTTGACGCCGCTCTCGACGAGCGAGTCGAGACACTCGAGGGCGAACCGACGCGTCTCGGCGATGGGCCGGGGCCCGTACGGCGCCCGGGCCGTGTCGCCGAGATAGGCGACACGTTCGTCGGGGAGCTGGTCCAGCACGGCGCGAGCCACGGTGAGGCCCCCGTAGCCGGAGTCGAAGATGCCGATCGGCGCGTCCTGCTGCACGCCTGCAGGATAGGGCCCGGCCCGTCGGCGCCCGCACACCCGTCCGACGTGACGTGCGTCGTCACACCGGGTGCCCACCCGCACCGCCTCGCGCGGAGGACCCGGGTCTCAGGGCCGGGTGGGGTCGAGACCCACGGGCGAGACCCCAGAGGTGTTCGTGCGGTGGCGCTCGGCGTGCTCGCGGTCCTCCGCACCGGGGTCGACATGGGTGGGATCGAGGACCCGCTGGAGGAAGGTGCGGGTGCGCTCCTCCTTGGGATCGCCGATGACCTGAGCGGGGTCGCCCTCCTCCACGATGACCCCCGCGTCCATGAAGATCACGCGGTCGGCGACGTCGCGGGCAAAGGCCATCTCGTGGGTGACGACCATCATCGTCATCCCCTCCTTGGCGAGCAGCCGCATGACCGAGAGCACGTCGCCGACGAGCTCGGGGTCGAGCGCGGAGGTCGGCTCGTCGAAGAGCATGAGGTCGGGGTCCATGGACAGGGCCCGGGCGATGGCGACGCGCTGCTGCTGGCCGCCGGAGAGCTGCGCGGGGTGGGCGTCGCCGCGATCCCCGAGGCCCACGCGGTCGAGGTTGCGCTGCCCGATCTCGCGCGCCTCGGACTTGGACCGGCGCAGCACGTTGGTCTGGGCGAGCATGCAGTTCCCGAGCGCGGTGAGGTGCGGGAAGAGGTTGAACTGCTGGAACACCATGCCGAGACGGCTGCGCACCTCGTCGATGTCGCAGTCGGGGTCGGTGACGTCCTCCCCCTCGATGAACACCGACCCGCGGGTCGGCTGCTCGAGGAGATTGACGCACCGCAACAGCGTGGACTTGCCGGAGCCGGACGGGCCGATGACGCAGACGACCTCGCCGCGCCTGATCGTGAGGTCGATGCCCTTGAGCACCTCGACGTCGCCGAACGACTTGTGCAGGTCGCGGATCGCGACGACGTCGTGTGGCGACGGTGGGGGCACGGCGCCGGGCGCCTCGGGGGTGCCGGCGGATCCGGCGGTGGGGTGTGCGGGGGTCGACACGTCAGCGTCCTCTCGCGTTGCGGGCCTCGAGCCGGCGGACGGCCCAGGCGAGCGGCAGGGTGATGAGCAGGTACGTGAACCCCGCGACGACGAGCGGGGTGAGGTTGGCGTTCGCGTTCGCGAGGTCGCGACCGTACTTCGTCAGTTCGTAGGCGCCGCGGGAGAGCCCGATGACGTAGACGAGCGAGCTGTCCTTGGTGACGAGGATGAACTCGTTGGTGAGTGGCGGGAGGATGATGCGGAACGCCTGCGGCAGCACGATCTTGCGCAGCGCCTGCCCGGAGGACATGCCGAGCGAGCGAGCGGCCTCGACCTGCCCCTTGGGCACGGCCTGGATGCCGGCGCGGATCGTCTCGGCCATGTAGGCGCCGCTCACGAGGCCGAGCGCCACCCACACGGTGCCGTAGGTGCCGAAGGGGATGCGCATCCCGGGGAAGGCGAGCGGCATGAGGCCGAACGCGAGGAACACGATGAGCGCCGGGACGCCGCGGAAGAACTCGATGTACACCGAGGCGAGCACGCGGTAGGGCGCCACCTGGGAGAGGCGCATGAGGGCGAGGATCGTCCCCAGCACCAGGCCGAACACGAACGCCCCGGCCGCGTAGGCCAGGGTGTTGGCGAACGCCCCCACCAGCGCCTGCTCGATCGTGACGAGGATGAGGTCGGGTCGGAGGAAGACGCTGACGATCTGCCGCCAGTCCGCGACGACGATCGCCAGGACGGCGAACGCGGCGAGCACCGCGTACTGCACGAACCGGACACGCCTGGCCCGCACACGGGGCGATCCGCGGCGGGCGACACGGCGGCCGGTGTCGCGGCTCGAAGGGGCGGCGCCGCCGTGCGTGCTCACGCCGGGGGTGGCGGGGGTCGGTGGTCGCGAGGGGGTGGAGGACACGGAAGCTCCCGGAACTGTCGACGTGGCGCCGCCCGGGTCACGGACGGCGCCACGTGGGGGTGTGGAGGGGAATCAGCCTGCGGTGGTGGGCGCGTCGGTGGGGGCACCCGTGGCGCCACCCGTGTCGCCGGCGACCTGGGGCTCAGCGCCGAACCACTTCTTGTACGTCTCCTTGTAGCGGCCGTCGGTCTTGGACGCCTCGAGGACCTTGTTGACCTCGTCGATGAGCTTCTGTCCGTTGGGGTCGTCCTTGCGCGCGGCGATGCCGTACTGCTCGCCGGTGTGGAACTCGGTGACGACCTCGGTGTCGGGGTTGTCCTTGGCGAAGTCGTAGAGCACGCCGTTGTCGTTGATCGCGGCGTCGACGTTGCCCGACTTCACGGCGTTGACGCTCGTGGGCAGGTCTTCGAACGTGACGACGGTGTAGCCGTTGGCGGCCGCGTTGTCCTCCGCGTACTTCTGCCCCGTCGTGTCGGTCTGCACCCCGAGCTTCTTGCCCTTCATCTGGGCGAGGTTCGTGATGCCGGACCCCTGCTTGGTGAGCAGAGCCTGCTCGGCGTCGAAGTACGGCTGCGAGAACAGCACGGCGTTGGCGCGCTCCGGCGTGATCGTCATGCCCGCGGCACCGACGTCGCAGCGACCGGCCTGCATCGCAGCCCCCGACCAGACCTGGTCGAACGGCACGTCGACGATCTCCTGGGTGAGGCCCATGTCCTTGGCGACCATGTCCATCATGTCGACGTCGAAACCGACGATCTTGCCGGAGGCGTCGGGGAACTGGAACGGCTTGTAGGCGAGGTGCGTGCAGACCGTCAGCGCGCCCGGCTTAACGAGCGTGACGCCACCGGCGTCCGTCGAGGCCGCACCCGGGGAACCGGTGTCACCCGAGTCGTTGCCGCAACCGGCGAGGGCGAGGGCGGCGACGGCGACCACCGCGAGGGAGCGGCGGGCGGAGAGAAAGGATCGAGGCACGGTCGGAGCTCCTGTCGTACGGCCGTCCCGCATCCGTGGCGGGCGGTGTGTGAGGACACATTCACACACGACGCCGCACACCGCCGCGACACACGCGCGCGTGTCGATCGGGCAGCGGTCCCGCCCCGGCGCCCAACGGCCTCCCCCGAGGCCGAGGCGACACGCGCCTGCCGGGCCTCACGGCGACAGGGCCGTGGCCAGGGTCTCCTGCACCCAGGTGAGGAACTCGTAGGCGAGAGCGAGGGGGAACCGGGGGTCCTCGGGGTCCATGTCGCCGAGGCGATCCGACAGGGACTCGGCGGCCTCGTCGGTGTGCAGCTCGAGTCGCTCGGCGAGGACGAGACGGATGTCCGTGAGGGCGATGAGAAGGCTCCGGGCCTGGTCATCGGTGGGTCGGAGCGTCGTGCCGTGGGTCTCGGACACCAGCTCGATAGCCCGATGCAGGTGGCCGAGCTTACGGTCGCGGACGGCGTCGCCGGTGAGGCGACGGAACTCGGCGGCGAGCTCGGGATCGTCGTGGTGGCCGTCGGGGAGGAGCCGGCGCACGGCCGGATCCTCCGGTCGCCCGGGGCCGGGAGCCGACCGGGCCCAGGCGTCGACGTCGTCGAGATCACCGAGGTTCCCGGCGTGACCGACGACACCCTCCCCTCCGACGTCACTGCCGAACCCGGGCGCGAAGCCCGCGCCGCGCATGATGGCCTCGAAGGAGTCGGCGTCGGCGTCGACGCCGCCCGCGTCCCCGACCGGCCCGGCGCGACCCGCCGACACATCCGTCGGCGACGGCTGCACCTTCCCCCCGGCCGACTCGAGCATCCCGGCCGTCTGCTCGAGGAGGTGGAGCAACAGGTCGCGCTCGGGCTCGGAGAACGACCCCACGAGTCCCCTGCGCGTGCGTCGGAACCCGGCCATCTCACTCGTCCTTCTGGAACGTGGCCCACAGGCCGTACTCGTGGAGGGCGGCGACGTGACGCTCCATCTGTTCGCGCGGCCCGTGGGCGACGACGGCGCGACCCTTGTGGTGGACGTCGAGCATGAGGATCTCGGCCTTCTCGCGGGAGTAGCCGAAGTAGCTCTGGAACACGTACGTCACGTACGACATGAGGTTGACCGGGTCGTTCCAGACGAGCGTGATCCACCCCGGGTCGGTGAGGTCGGCGAGGTCGGAGTCGAGGAGTTCGTCCTCGCGCACATCCGGCTCGGCAGGGCTGATCGACACCCCTTCACCATATGCTGCCCCTCGTGAGTACCGCGCTGCTGACCGACCACTACGAGCTCACCATGGCGCGGTCCGCGCTGCATGCGGGCACCGCCTCCCGCCGGAGCATCTTCGAGATGTTCGGCCGACGACTTCCCGAGGGACGCCGGTACGGCGTCGTCGCCGGCACCGGCCGGTTCCTCGAGGCCCTCGCCGACTTCACGTTCGGCCCGGAGGAGATCGACCACCTCGCGCAGCACCGGGTCGTCGACGACGCGACGCTGGACTACCTGCGCGAGTACCGGTTCGGGGGATCGATCTGGGGTTACGCCGAGGGCGACGTGTACTTCCCGGGCTCCCCGCTCCTCATCGTCGAGGGCACGTTCATCGAGTCCGTCATCCTCGAGACCCTCGCGCTCTCGATCTTCAACCACGACTGCGCGGTCGCGAGCGCGGCCTCTCGCATGACCTCGGCCGCCGGTGGCCGCCCGTGCATCGAGATGGGATCCCGGCGCACCCACGAGTGGTCCGCCGTGGCCTCGGCCCGCGCGGCCTACCTCGCCGGGTTCGCGACGACGAGCAATCTCGAGGCCGGACGCCGCTACGGCATCCCCACCGCCGGCACGAGTGCGCACTCCTTCACCCTCCTGCACGACAGCGAGGAGGACGCGTTCCGTGCGCAGGTCGAGAGCCTCGGCCGCGAGACCACGCTGCTCGTCGACACCTACGACGTCGCCGACGCCGTCGAACGCGCCGTCACCATCGCCGGCACGAATCTCGGCGCGGTGCGGCTCGACTCCGGCGACCTCGTCGCGCAGGCCCATGAGGTACGTGCCCAGCTCGACGCGCTCGGCGCGACGAGCACCCGCATCGTCGTCACCTCCGACCTCGACGAGTACGCCATCGCCGCCCTCGCCGCCGCGCCCGTCGACGGGTACGGCGTGGGCACCTCCCTCGTCACCGGCTCGGGCGCCCCCACCGCGGGCCTCGTGTACAAGCTCGTCTCCCGCGCCGACGACTCCGGCACCCTCATCGACGTCGCCAAGGCGAGCAAGGACAAGGCCTCGATCGGCGGCCGCAAGTACGCCCGCCGCGCCATCGACGAGAACGGCATCGCCCGGGGCGAGCTCATCGGCATCGGTGAGGTGCCCGGCGCGGCCGAGGACCTCGACCTCCTCGTCCCCCTCGTCCAGGACGGCGCGATCGTCGGGATCGAACCCGTCGACGCCGCCCGGGACCGGCACCGCGAGCGCCTCGCCCAACTCCCCCGCCGTGCCACGCGCCTCTCCAAGGGCGAGCCCGTCATCCCCACGGTGTTCGTCGACGAGCACCCCGACCCCACCCTGTTCGCCCGCCGCTGAGCCCGCGTCTCTCGAAAGGAGACCCCATGTCCCACGCCCTGATCGTCGTCGACGTCCAGAACGACTTCTGCGAGGGCGGGTCCCTCGGGGTCGACGGCGGGTCCGCCGTCGCGGCCGACATCACCCGGCACCTGGAGACGCACCGCCGCGAATACGACGCGGTCGTCGCGGCGGCGGACTGGCACGTCGATCCGGGTGGTCACTTCTCCGACGAGCCCGACTTCGTGGACTCCTGGCCGCCGCACTGCCGTGTCGACACTCGGGGATGGGCGTTCCACCCCGAGGTCGCCGAGGCGTTGCGGGGTGTGGACGCGGTGTTCCACAAGGGCCAGTTCTCCGCCGCCTACAGCGGATTCGAAGGCACGACGACCGACGGCGGCGAGGGGACGGGCGCCGACGTGGGACGCGAGGGGCGTCCGCGCGTCTCCACCGAGGACGCGATCCTCCTCGGTGACTGGCTGCGCGAGGCCGGCATCACCTCCGTCGACGTCGTCGGCATCGCGACGGACCACTGCGTGCGCGCGACCGCCCTCGACGCGGTTGCGCAGGGGTTCGGCACCCGCGTGCTGCTCGACCTCACCGCCGGCGTCTCCCCGCAGACGACGACCCGGGCCCTCGCGACGATGCGCGAGGCCGGGGTCGAACTCGTCGGCAACCCGCGAGCGAGCTGACCGACCGGGACCCTCCGCACCGGCCCCTCAGGCGAGACCGAGGGATCGCGCTTCCTCCCACAGCTCCTCGCGGACCGACGGGTGGGCGGCCTGCTCGATGAGGTGGGCGGCCTGGACGTCGTCGTCGTGCCCGAACAACTCGGCGACGCCGTTCTCGGTGACGACGCACGAGTGCTGGAAGGAGGTGACCGGCTCGTCGATGAGCGGCACGATCGTGGAGACGTCGGCCTTCGGGTGCCAGGAGCGCAGCGCCATGATCGCCTGACCACCGGGGGCGTGGATCGCGCCGACCGTGAAGTCGGTCTGACCGCCGAACCCGGAGTGGATCCGGGCGTCGATCCGCGAGGCGTTCGCCTGGTCGAACAGGTCGACCTCGAGGGCCGTGTTGATGCTCGTCATGCCGGGGTTGGCGGCGATGCGGGTGACGGCGTTCACCGTCTCGGTCCGCAGCACGCGCAGGCCCTCGTTGCGGTGGGCCCACTCGAACAGGTCGGCCTGCCCGAACATGAAGGAGCACGTGAGCATGCGGTCGGGGTCGAGGGCACCCGCTCGGTGCAGGTCGAGGATCCCGTCGGAGATCATCTCGCTCCAGATGCCGAGGTTGCGGCGGGTCTTGACCTCTCGCAACGTCGCGTCGGGAATCTCGCCGATGCCGAGCTGCAGGGTCGCGCCGTCGTCGATGCGGTCGGCGACGAGAGACCCGATGATCGCCGCGCTCTCCGCCCGCGCCCCCTGGGGCTTCGCGGTCGGGCCGGAGGCGGCGATGTCCTCGTCCACCTCGATGCACCCGTCGAAGTCGTCGAGGTCGTACTCACCGTCCCCGAACGTGTACGGCATCTTGGCGTTCATCTGCGCGACGACCAGACCGCCGGCGGCGCGGCAGGCCTCGATCGCGGCCGGGAGGACGTTGACCTCACAGCCGAGGGACACCTTGCCGTCGACGGGCAACGAGGTGTGGACGACGACGACGTCGGGCACGAGGTGGCGGCCCAGCAGCAGCGGTACCTGCGACAGTCGTGCCGGGAAGTACGCGAGTCGCGGGTGACGACGCATCCCCGCGCCGACGAATGCGCTCTCGTAGATGACGCCCTCGCGGTCGGGGATCCCCTTGGGCGCGTTGAGACACGTGAGCCGGAACGAGTCGAACGCGGCGTCGACGTCGCCGAGCGCGGTCCACGGGATGGCGTGGTTACCCGACACGACGACCCGCGGGGTGTCGGTACGGGTGAGGGCGCGGCGGAGGAGGGACTGAAGAGCTTCGCTGCTGATCGTCACGTGGACACTGTGCCCCATCCCCGACCGGGACACGGCCAGGTTGGGCCCGACGTGGGTCAGGAACGGATCACACGTGTGCGACTCCACATGTCGTGGAGGGCGAGTCGTCGCGGCGTCGCCGTCGGCCACAGGAAGTCCACGACGTTGAGCAGGTAACCGATGAGGGCGATCTCGGGCCGGAAGCCCAGGACGAACGCCGAGTACTTGACGAGCGACCGGACGAAGAGTCGACCGGCCGGGGCGCGCCCGCCGTCCACGTCGCGCACACGGGTGCCGAGGGCGAGTCCGCCGACCGTGGCGCCGACGGTACGGAGCAGGACGGTGTCGTAGAGCACGAGCAGCCCGGCGAAGATCAGCGTGAGGACGCTGCTCACCTGCGTGAGGGCAGGGGAGGGTTGCGGAAGCGGTTGCTGCTGCTGGTAGGCGTCGAGGATCGACCGGGCGTACGCCTCCTGCAGCTGCATGACCTCGGGGATGAGCGGCAGCAGCACGAGCAGCAGGGCGAAGAAGACCGCGCTCACGACGAGCAGATCGAGCAGGTAGGCCACGGCACGGCGCCAATAGGCCGCCTGGGTCGTGGGCGAGGCGGCGTCCGCCCCTCCGGAACCGCCCGCACCGCGGTATCCCCGCATGCCGCGGCGCGCGGAGACGGGCTCCTGCGACCACGGCCGCGGGCTGTCGGTCGCGGTCACGAGGTGGGGGCCGTCGGTGGCCGCCTCACGCCGCTGCGGGGAGTCGACGGCGTGGCCGGGACGGCCGTCGGCGGCCGCCGCAGCACCACGGGCTTCGTCGCCGTCCGTGCCGTCCTCACCGGGCTCCTGACGCCGCGGCCGCAACCGGGTCACCGGGGGTTTGGGCGGCGCCGGCGCCGGCATCGGCGCCTTGAAGTGCGTGCGCTCCGTCCACGACGACCCGTCCCAGTACCGCAGGTGGCTGGGGTCGTCGGGGTCGTCGTACCAACCGGAGGGGCGATCGTCCATGCCATCAGTCTTCCAGAACGTCGACGCCGCGGCCGACCCGGCCGGATGGCGGCCCGCCGCGGGCGCGGGTCACGGTCCGCACCTGGACGCGGACCGACCGACGGTGGGGTGAGAGCCGAGCGCGTGTCCGACGTGCCCGGCCCCACCGCACGGGTGCACTCTTGATCGTCGACGCACTCGGAAAGGAGGGCCCCCATGCCGGCTCATCGCCTGGGATGGATCACCGTTCCCGACGTGGGATCGCAGCTCAGCGCGGCCCGCGCACGCCTCTCCTCCGAGCACGCCCGTCGGTACGGACGTGACGGGGGCGTTCCGGAGGACCCCGACAGGAGGGTGGAGGCCGCGGGTGCGGGCGCCGCCGTGCCGTTCGGCAGCCTCACCCTCGCCGACCTCCTCCCCCGCCCGATCCTCGTCCTCGGCGCGTGGGCCCTCGTCGTCATCGTCGTCGCGATGGCCGCGTCGATCCTCCAGGACGCCCTCGGAGCGGTCTCGACCGTCGTCATCCCCATGACCATCGCCGTCCTCCTCGCGGCCCTGCTCCAGCCGCTGTACCTGTTGATGCGGCGCATCCGGCTCCACCGGATCATCGCCGCGCTGCTCGCGGTGATCCTCCCCACCGCCGCCGTCGTCACCGGTCTCACCCTCGCCGGCAGCGAGATCGCCACGGGGGCCTCCGAACTCGCGGCCAATGCGCAGGCGGGGGTGGACTCCGTGCTCGAGTGGTTGCGCACCGGGCCGTTGCACATCTCCGGCGGACAGATCAACGAGTACCTCGCGCAGGCCACCGAGGTCATCCGCCGCGACGCCGCCTCCTGGTCCACCGGCGCCCTCAACGCGGGTGTCGCGGTCATCGACATCGTCGCCGGCCTGCTCATCTGCCTCGTCAGCGCCTTCTTCTTCCTCCTCGACGGCGGCCGCATCTGGCAGTTCACCGTTCGGTTCGTGCCCGGTGGCGTCCGCGACCGCGTCCACGAGGCCGGCCGACGCGGCTGGGTGAGCCTCGGCGCCTACGCCCGCGCCCAGATCGTCGTCGCCGCCGTCGACGCGTTCGGCATCGCCCTCGGTGCCTGGTTCCTCGACCTGCCGCTCGTCCTGCCGATCTTCGTCCTCGTCTTCATCAGCGCGTTCGTGCCGATCATCGGCACCGCCTTCGCCGGCATCGTGCCGACCCTCATCGCGTTCGTCGCCCACGGCCCCACCACGGCGCTGATCATGCTCGGCATCGTGCTGCTCGTGCAGCAGATCGAGGGTCACGTCCTCCAGCCGTTCCTCATGGGACGGGCGGTCGACATCCACCCCCTCGGCGTCATCATCGCCGTCGCCTGCGCCACCTACCTGTACGGCATCCCGGGGGCGCTCTTCGCGGTCCCCGCGCTCGCCTTCGTCAACTCCACCGCGCTGTATCTCACCGGGCACGACCCGTTCCCCGAGCTGGGCCGAGAGCCGTTACCGCCTCGTCCGGACGACCCGCCCGACGCCCTCGCCGACGAGGCGGGGACGGCGCCCGACTCCGACGCCCCGGCGACCACGGGCGCCCCGACGGCGCCCGACGGCGCAGCCTCCACGACCGGGACCCGCGCGACCGCACCGCCCGCGACCCAAGGACGCGCGCTCGAGGCGGCCGCGCATCAGGAACCCGCAACCGGTGGGCCCGCCGCCGGGGCCGCCGACGACCGGCCCGTGGCCGCGGACAGCCCGGTCGGGCGGATGCCCACGTCGGAGTGAGGCGACCCCGAGCGGGGGCCTCGTCGAGCGCGACCGTGTCGGTCGCGACCGTGTCAACGTCGCCCGACGAACCACCGGCGGATCGTGTCGATGCGGGCGCTGACCTGCTCATGGGTCGCGGTGTCGAGCGCCGGGCCACCGCACGCGCGACGCAGGTCGGCGTGGACGACGGCGTGGGGGGCACCCGTCCTCTTGGCGTAGGCGCCGACGAGGGAGTTGAGTTCCTTGCGCGTCGCCGCGAGCGCCCGGTGGGCGGCGGGCTCCTGCCCGACCTGCACCGGCCCGCCCTTGGCCGCGGCCTGCCGTGAGCGCAGCACGTGCGCGACCTGCTCGGGCTCGAGCAGACCGGGCAGCCCGAGGTACTCCTCCTCCTCGGCCGAACCGGGCGTCGTCCCGAGCCCGAACTGCTCCGCATCGAAGAGGACGTGGTCGAACTCGGCGTCGGACTCGATGGCCTCAAAACTCATCTGCTCGAGGGCGTCGCTCGCCTTCTCCTCGGTGTTGGCCTGGGCGAGCAGGTCCTCCTCGACCCAGTCGGGGTCCTGGGCCGAGCGCGGGCGGTCGAGGGCGTGGTCGCGCTCGTCCTCGAGGCGGGCCGCGTGGTCGAGCAGCGTGGGGACACTGGGCACGAACACCGACGCGGTCTCGCCGCGACGGCGGGCGCGGACGAACCGGCCGACGGCCTGCGCGAAGAACAGCGGCGTCGCGGTGTTCGTCGCGTACACCCCGACCGCGAGCCGCGGCACGTCGACGCCCTCGGAGACCATCCGCACCGCGACCATCCACCGGCCGTCACCCTCGGCGAACTCCTCGATGCGCGCGCTCGCGCCCGTGTCGTCCGACAGCACGACCGTCGGCTTCTCGCCGGTGATCTCGTGGAGGAGGCGGGCGTAGGCACGGGCCTGGGTCTGGTTGGAGGCGATGACGAGCCCGCCCGCGTCCTCGACGTGGCGACGGACCTCCGAGAGGCGCTTGTCGGCGGCGACGAGCACCGAGCCGATCCACTGCCCCTTGGGGTCCAGCGCCGTGCGCCAGGCCTGGTTGATCATGTCCTTGGTCAGCGGCTGCCCCAGTCGCGCCTCGAGTTCGTCGCCCGCACGGGTGCGCCAGCGCATTCCGCCGCCGTAGGCCATGAACAGCACCGGTCGCACGACGCCGTCACGCAGCGCCTCGCCGTAGCCGTAGGTGTAATCGCTGGCGCTGCGCCGGATGCCGGACTCGTCGGCGACGTAGGTGACGAACGGGATCGGGTTCGTGTCGGAGCGGAACGGCGTCCCCGTGAGGGACAGACGCCGGGTCGCGGGTTCGAACGCCTCACGCAGGGCGTCGCCCCACGACCGGTTGTCGCCGCCGTGGTGGATCTCGTCGAGGATGACGAGGGTCTTGTGGTTCTCGGTGCGGGCCCGGTGCAGCAGCGGCTTGGACGCGACGCCGGCGTAGGTGAGGGCGACCCCGTCGAAGTCGCGGCTGTGGCCGCCGACGGCGTTGGTGAAGCGGGGGTCGAGCCGGATGCCGACCCGTGCCGCCGCGTCGGCCCACTGCGTCTTGAGGTGTTCGGTGGGCGCGACCACGGTGATCTTGTCGACGATGCGCCGTCGCAGCAGCTCCGCGGCCACACGCAGCGCGAACGTCGTCTTTCCGGCGCCCGGGGTCGCGACCGCGAGGAAGTCCCGCGGCTGACGCTCCAGGTAGGAGCCGAGCGCCTCGGCCTGCCAGGCACGAAGTCGGCCCGCCGTTCCCCAGGCTGCTCGTTCGGGGAAGGCGGGCGACAGATGCGAGGCGGCAGAAGTACTCATGGCGGGGACGACTGTAGCCCCCGCGCCCGACCTCCCTTCACACCTGAGGCGGCCCGCGCGTCGCGGCGGGTGGTGCTACTCGCCGCCGTCCTGGGGGGCACGCAGGCCCTCGTAGATCTCCTTGCACATCGGGCACACGGGGAACCGGTTGGGGTCGCGACCCGGCACCCAGATCTTGCCGCACAGGGCCGTGACCGGCTCACCCGTGACGGCGGACTCGACGATCTTCTCCTTGCGCACGTAGTGCGCGAAGCGTTCGTGGTCGCCCGAATCGGTCTGGTGGTCGACCTCGGGCTCGGTGCGTTCGAGCACCGACGTGCTCGTGCCCGGGGTGGTCAGCGGCTCCGGTTCCGGGTAGGACGTCATGGCGGACATTATGCCGGGGCGGGTGCCCGCACGTCCTCCCCTCCTGCCTCGGGGCAGCGACCGCACCGCTGCATCTGCGTCGGTTGGACGGACGTCCGCCCGGGCGGCGACAATGGGGGATGCCGACGCCGCGGGTCCGCGGGCAGGCGCACAGCCGGAGACCAGGGGGAAGGTCCACATGCCACTCGTCCACGACCTCAAGCTCACCGCGATGCGGGTGCTGGAGAAGGCACCCGACGCGATCGGTTCGGTGAGCTCGGTCCGCACCGCCGAGCCCGTCATCATCCCGACCTTCGACGACGGGCCCACTCCGGGACGCACACCCGAGGTGCTGCGCGCCCTCGCCGACCACGACGCGACCGCCACGTTCTTCGTGCTCATGACGAGCGTGCGCGCCAACCGTGGGCTGCTCGAGGAGGTCGTCGCCGCCGGTCACGAGATCGGCCTGCACGGCATGGACCACCGCCACCTGCCCACGCTGTCGCGTGCCGAGGCCCGCGAGATGCTCACCCGGGGCAAGGCGGAACTCGAGGACGCCCTCGGCATGCCCGTGCTCTGGTTCCGGCCGCCGCACGGCGACCAGTCGGTCGAGACCTGGCGCCTCATCCGTGAGGCGGGCATGACGTCGGTCATCTGGAGCGGCACGAGCCACGACTGGAACCCCGAGGCCACCCAGGACCAGCGCGTCGAGAAGGCCACCGCCAACCTCGAGCGCGGCACGATCCTGCTCTTCCACGACGGGCATGCCGGCCCGGCCGACCTCGGGGACCCCGTTCCCGAACCGGTCCTCGACCGTTACGAACTCCTCGACCGGGTCCTGCGCGTCGCGGAGGAGCGTGGCCTGCAGGCCACCAGCCTGTCCCGAGCGCTCGAACGCGGGACGGCGGTCACCCGTCCACACTTCAACCTCCACCCTCGCCACCTCGCGACGGCCATCCGCCGGCGCTGAGCCGTCTGCCGTCTGCCGCCGGCCGAACGGCGTCGAACCGGGCCGGGCCGACGCAGCCCGATGATCGAACCGGTGCGGCTGCGGGTGCGGCCCCCGGGCCTGGGCGGAGACGGCCGCTGCGCGCCGTCACGCGTCAGTTGTGCCGCGGGTCCTCGGGGTAGGTGGCGAGCCAGGCGAGCTTGCCGCCCGCGCGGCGCAGCACCATGCTCCACACGATCTCGGGGACGGGCACGAACGGGTCACCCGGCCGCGCGTCGACGACGAACCACGCGCCCGACTCGAGCTCTCCCTCCAACTGACCGGCCGCCCAGCCCGAGTACCCCGCGAACACCCGTAGTGCGCTCACGTGGGGGAGGACGATCTCGGGGGGCGCATCGAGATCGACGACGCCGATCCGGTCGAAGAGCGGCATGATGCCGAGACCCTCTCCGGCGTCGTCATGCCCCAACCGCACGAGGCCGAGGGCGGTGTCCAGCCCCACCGGACCGCCCTGGAACAGCCGTCCCGGTGCGACGACGTGGTCCTGCCAGGCGGGCAGCACCGTGTGCACCTCGGCGTCGATGGGCTTGTTCAACACGAGGCCGTGGGCACCGTCGTCGTCGTGGTGGAGCAGGAGCACCACGCCGCGATGGAACACCTCTCCCCCGGTGCCGGGAGCGGCGACGAGGAGTCGTCCGGCCAGATAGGTCACCCGCCCATTGTGCCGCCGTGGGCGGTTCACTCAGGCAGGAAGGCCCCACACACCACCCGCGGCCCGGCGTCACCGGCCTTCTTGGTCTCGGCGTCGGCACCGCCAGAGGCGTACCGCTCCGGGATGTTGGCGAAGTTGTCGGGCTTCTCGTGGACGACGAACGCCGAGCCGTCGTCGTCGAGAAGTGTGTCGGAATCCACACGGTCGGTGACGACGCGCAGGCTCGCCGTGCCGTCCTTCAGGGCGAGCAGCGGGGGCAGGTCGGCGGCGTGATCGGGGTGGTCCCCCTCACCGAGGTGTCCCCCGGACGAGAGGAAGTCCCCCTTCTTCGTCGCATCCTTGGGGTCCACGGAGTTCGGTTCGCACTTGCCGATCGTGTGCAGGTGCACGGCGTGGAACCCGGGCGTGAGTCCGGAGGCCTCGACGACGACCGCGAGCCGCCCGTCGTCGACGTCCTCGATCGTGACGGTGCCGCGGGAGGCGCCGTCGGCGTCCTTGAGCTCGGCGCGGGTGACCTCGACGGCGTCGTCCTCGGTGGCGCCGTCGGTCATACCGGCCGCCGGTGGGGGCTCGTCCGCGGGCAGCGGGGTGGTCTTCTCACCTGCCGCACAGGCGGTGAGAGCGAGGGCGGAGGACAGGATCAAGGCGGCGGGCAGGGTGGCGCGCATGGGATCTCCTCGTCGGTGGCGGATACCCAGCCCACCATGAATCGTGCTGCGGATCGCCGCAATCGGGCCCGCGTGGCGCCGACGACTTCCACCGGCACCCACGCCGGTCGCACCGAGCTCTCACGCCCGTCTCATGACCGCGGCCCCCTCGCCCGCGACGTACGCAGGTGAGGGGGCCGTGGTGAGGCCGTCTCCGGCTCGGTGGTGACGAGGACTCGGTGGTGACGAGGACTCGGTGGTGACGAGGACTCAGTAGTGACGGGGACCGCGCGGGCCGCCGCCCCGGCCACCCTGCCCCCGGCCACCCTGGCCGCGACCGCCCTGACCACGACCGCCGGGACGGAAACCGCCACGGCGGGGACGCATCGGCGGCTCGAGCAGGCGGCGCAGACGCTCCTCGGGGATGGGCTCGCCGGTGGGGGCGTTCGCGCCCGTGAGCTCACGGAGGCGCTCGTCGTTCGGCGCCACGCGCTCGGGCGTGACCTCGAGGCCGGCCTGGTCGGCGATGCGCTGCATGAGCCGCTTCTGGTGCGGCAGCGCGAGCGTGACGACCGTGCCCTTCTCCCCCGCGCGGGCGGTGCGGCCGGCGCGGTGCAGGTAGTCCTTGTGGTCGGCCGGCGGGTCGACCTGCATGACGACGCCCACGTCGTCGACGTGGATGCCCCGGGCGGCGACATCCGTGGCGACGAGCACCGGCAGATCCCCGTCACGGAACGCCCCGAGGACCCGGTTGCGAGCGGCCTGCGACAGACCGCCGTGGAGCGCGGCCGCGAAGACGCCCTGCTCACGCAGCTGCAGCGCGATGCGATCCGCGCCGAGCTTGGTGCGGGCGAACACGATCGTGTTGCCGCCGCGGTTGGCGACGTGCGCGGTGACGACCTTCTTGTGGGCGGGCTCGACGAGCAGGATGTGGTGGTCCATCGTCGCGACGCTCGCCTGCGCCTCGTCGGTCGAATGCGTGACCGGGTCGGTGAGGTAGGACTCGACGAGGGTGTCGATGCCCTTGTCGAGGGTCGCGGAGAACAGCAGCCGCTGCCCGCCCGCCGGCACCTTGTCCATGATCTCGGTGACCTCGGGAAGGAACCCCATGTCCGCCATGTGGTCGGCCTCGTCGAGGACGACGATCTCCACCGCGTCGAGGGTGCAGGCGCCCCGCTCGATGAGGTCGTTGAGGCGACCCGGCGTGGCGACGAGCACGTCCACGCCACGGTCGAGCGCGTCGAACTGCGGCGGATAGGGCATCCCACCCGCGACGAGCTTGTGACGCAGCCCGAGGACGTGCACGAGCGGCTGCAACGCGTCGCTGATCTGCATCGCGAGCTCACGCGTCGGCGACAGGATGATGGCGCGCGGCAGATTCGGCCGCGCCTTCTGCCCCTCCGCGAGGCGCGTGAGCAACGGCAGCCCGAAGGCGTAGGTCTTGCCCGAGCCCGTGCGGCCCCGGCCGAGGACGTCACGCCCGGCGAGCGCGTCGGGGATCGTCGCCTGCTGGATGGGGAACGGCTCGGTGATGCCGTCGCGCGCAAGTCGCTCGACGAGGGCCGACGGCAGGCCGAGGGCCGCGAACGTCGTCGACTCCGCCGGTGCGTCGGTGATGCCGTCGACACGGCCGGTGGTCCCGGCCTCCGTGCTCGCGTCCGCCTCGACCGTGTCCGCCTCGACCGCATCTCCCTGCACGGTGTCCGCGTTCGTCCCGTGGTCGACCGTGGTGTCGGTGGTCGGTGCGACGGTGACCTGGTCGGTCGCCGTCTCCTCAGTCGTCACCGGCTCGGTCGTCGTGTCGTCGACGACGGCGGGGGCCGCCACCGACGGCGCCTCGGGGCGATCGAGGACGCGGCTCTCCTTGCGGTGCAGACGCTCCGCCTGAGCGGCCGGGGCATCGGCAGGACGCACGTACGCCGGCCGGTCACGACGGGGGTAGCGGTCGTCGCGCTGATAACCGCGGTCGTCACGGCCACGGTCGTCGTGGCGAGGGTAGCGGTCCTCACGCTGGTAGCCACCACGGTCGTCCCTGCGCTGGTACCCGCCGCGGTCGTCCCGACGCTGGTAGCCACCACGGTCGTCGCGACGCTGGTACCCACCACGGTCGTCGCGACGCTGATAGCCACCACGGTCGTCGCGGCGCGGACCACGGTCATCACGCTGGTAGCCGCCACGGTCGTCCCGACGCTGGTATCCGCCGCGGTCGTCCCGACCCTGATACCCGCCACGGTCGTCCCGACCCTGGTACCCGCCACGGTCATCGCGACGCTGGTAGCCACCGCGGTCATCGCGACGCTGGTAGCCACCACGGTCATCACGACGCTGGTAGCCACCACGGTCGTCCCGACGCGGACCACGGTCATCACGCTGGTAGCCGCGGTCATCGCGACGCTGGTACCCGCCACGGTCCTCCCGGTGCCCATAGCCACCACGGTCATCGCGACCCTGGTACCCGCCACGGTCATCGCGACGCCCATAGCCACCCCGGTCATCGCGACCCTGGTACCCGCCACGGTCGTCCCGACGCGGACCACGGTCATCACGCTGGTAACCCCGGTCATCGCGACGCTGGTAGCCACCACGGTCGTCCCGGCGGGGTCCCCGGTCATCACGCTGGTAACCCCGGTCGTCGCGACGCTGATATCCGCCACGGTCGTCGCGTCGGGAGGTGCGGGGGCTCCGACGCTCGGTGCCACCGTCGCGACGGTCGGCACCTCCGTCGCGACGGTCGAAACCGCCCTCGCGACGTTCGCCGTACCCTCCGCGCCCGGCGGGGCGGTCGTCGCGGTCGTAGCGACGAGCGGCTCGGGCCGGAGCGCGATCGGGGCGGGTGGATGTCGTGCGCTTGGCCGCCTTCTTCGCCGCGGACCAACGCGGCTTCTTGGGCGTGCCGGAGTTCTTGGGGCTCATGTGAGTTCTCTCTTCGTGTCGGATCGAAGGCACGCTCCTGGTATCCGACGTGGTGCGGAGATGAACGAGCCTTGGTCCCGGCTGCGATGCCGGGGCGACCCCGGCGGCGTGCCGGGACGCAGACGGGTGCCTGCGCAGGGGCGTGGTGACGCCCCGCGTCGTGTCGTGAATGGTCGCCACGGACCGTGATCGGTCGGGCGGTCTGAACTGATCGGCACGTCCGCGAGCCATGCCGAAGGGCGATGATCGCAGGAGACTCGCGAACTGGTCGGGCGAGTCGAGGCGGACGTGCGACAACAAGGATAGCAGGCGCGCGTCACCGCCTTCGCCGCCGGACCCCCCACGGGGCCCCTCCTCCTCGTGGTTGCACCGGCGGCGGACGCGGTGACGGTGCCCGCGGCGGCAGGCAGCCGCCTGGGTACCCGGCCAGCGTAACGGGAGTGCCTCGGAATGCACGAGGTCGTCCGAGCGTTGAACGACGCATGACGACCACCGCTCTGACCGCCGCCAACTTCGACGAGACCATGGGCGCGACCGAGATCGTGCTGGTCGACTTCTGGGCCTCGTGGTGCGGCCCGTGCCGCAATTTCGCCCCGATCTTCGAGGCCGCGAGCGAGAAGCACCCCGACATCACGTTCGCGAAGGTCGACACCGACGCCGAACAGGAGCTGGCCGCCGCGGCCGACATCACCTCGATCCCCACGATCATGGCGATCCGCCAGGGCATCCCCGTCTTCGCCCAACCCGGTGCCCTTCCCGCCGAGGCACTGGAGGACATCATCGGTCAGGTCCGCGCCCTCGACATGGACGACGTCCGCCGCCAGATGGAGGCCGCCATGCAGCAGCAGGCCCAGGCGCCGCAGGCCGGATCCGCCGACCCCACGTCGATCCCCGGCGCCTGACGCGCGACCCCCGACACCCGTTGGGACGCGTCGCCGAGCCCCCACTCCGACACGTTCTCAACCATCGACGGCCCCCGCCGCTCACCGCGGACGGGGGCCGTCCCCTCGCCGGCACCCTTGCCACGACGACCCCCTCGGAGGCCGCCTTGACCCTTCCCCCCGTCCGCATGATCGTCCTGCGGCTCGTCGCCACCCTGGAACTCTCGCTCGTCATCGGCCAGGCCGGGTGGGCGGCGGCGATGATCGGCGGTCAGGAGCAGTTCCGCCCCCACCACGAGGTCGGCGCGGTGATCACCCTCGTCACGTGCGCGCTGGGGGCGGTGTCCTACCTCCTCCTGCGCAGATGGGCGGGCGCGGTCAACGTGGCACTGGCCGTCCTCCTCGCCGTCCTCGTGGGGGTGCAGTACGCCCTCGGTGAGTCGGGCGCCGTCGCGGCGCACGTCTTCCTCGGGGTCCTCATCGCGATGGTCGCGACGGCGCTCACCTCATGGACCTACCGCCACAGCCCGCCGGATCACGTGGCGCAGGAGGCCCTCAGCGCAACTCCCCGGTGACGACGGCCACCTCGGTCAGCACCTGCCCCGACGCGATGAGGTCGACGGCGATCTCGATCTCCGGTGCGAGGTACCGGTCACCTCCCGGTCCGGGCCAGCCCGCCGCGCGGAGGAGGTCGACGACGGCCCCCGTCGCGGGCGACGGGGTGAGCGGAGCCCTCATCGCGATCCCGCGCGCGGCGGTGAGCATCTCGATGGCGAGGACGCGGCGGAGCCCGTCGATGGCGCGGCGCAGCTTGCGGGCCGCCGACCACCCTATCGAGACGTGGTCCTCCTGCATCGCGCTACTGGGGATGGAGTCGACCGAGGCCGGTACCGCGAGCCGCTTGAGCTCGGAGACGATCGCGGCCTGGGTGTACTGCGCGATCATGTGGCCGGAGTCCACGCCCGGGTCGTCGGCGAGGAACGGCGGCAGTCCGTTGCTGCGGGCACGGTCGAGGAACCGGTCCGTCCGACGTTCGCTCATCGAAGCGACGTCGGCGAGCGGGATCGCGAGGAAGTCGAGCACGTAGGCCACGGGCGCACCGTGGAAGTTGCCGTTGCTCTCGACCCGCCCGTCGAGGGTGATGACGGGGTTGTCGACGGCGGAGCGCAGCTCACGGTCGGCGACGAGCCTGGCGTGGGCGAGGGTGTCGCGGGCGCCGCCGTGGACCTGCGGCGTGCATCGGAGCGAGTACGCGTCCTGCACGCGGGTGCAGGCGGCGGGGTCACGGTGGCTGTCACGGATCCCGCTGCCCGCGAACACGGCCCGGAGGTTGGCTGCGGAGTCCGCCTGACCCGGCTGCGGTCGCAGATCCTGCAGGTCGGCGGCGAACACGTCGTCGGTGCCGAGCAGACCCTCGACGCTCATCGCGGCGGTGACATCGGCGACCTGCAGCAGTGCCGTGAGGTCGGTGATCGCGAGCGCGAGCTGACCGAGCATCCCGTCCGTGCCGTTGATGAGGGCGAGGCCCTCCTTCTCCCGCAGGGTCACCGGTTCGATCCCGGCCGCGGCGAGCGCCTCCCCCGCCGGCATGAGGGTGCCGGTGGCGTCGCGGACCTCTCCCTCCCCGAGGCAGGCGAGTGCGCAGTGCGCGAGGGGCGCGAGGTCGCCGGAGCAGCCGAGCGAACCGTACTCGCGCACGACGGGCGTGATGCCCGCGTTGAGCAGCGCCGCGTAGGCCCGCGCGGTGGACTCCTGCACGCCGGTGCGTCCGGTCGCGAGGGTCGAGAGGCGCAGCAGCATGAGGGCGCGCACGACCTCGCGCTCGACCTCCGGGCCGGAGCCCGCGGCGTGACTGCGGATGAGCCCGAGTTGTAGCTGAGTGCGCCGTTCGAGGGGGATGTGGGTCGTCGCGAGAGCCCCGAACCCGGTGGAGATGCCGTAGTGGGGGACGGGGTCGTCGGCGAGCGCGTCGACGATCGCCCGGCTGCGGCGGATCTCGTCGAGGGCTTCGGCGCCGAGCTCGACGGGGGCGCCGCCGCGGGCGACGGCGACGACCTCGGCGATGCCGAGCGGGCCGATGCCGACGGTGACGGTGGGGATCTCGTTCATCGGAACTCCTTGTGCGGCAGGGGTGGATCAGAGGACGGGCGCGACGACCTGCCGGCCGGCACGCCAGACACCCCAGGTGAGGGGCATGCCGGGCCGGTAGGCGAGGTGGATCGCCGCGGGGGCGTCGAGGACGTGGAGGTCGGCCCGGGCGCCGGGAGCGATCGAGCCGATGGCCGGGCGCCCGTCCCGCGCCACCTCGCGGCGAAGGGCGCGCGCCCCACCCCAGGTCGCGGCGCGGACCGCCTCGACGATCGTCAGGCCCATCTGCAACACGGCCGTGCCGACGCAGAAGTTCACCGAGCTCGTGTAGCTCGTGCCCGGGTTGCAGTTGCTCGCGATCGCCACGGTGGCCCCCGCGTCGAGGAGGCGGCGTGCGGGCGCGAGGGGCGCACGGGTCGACAGATCGCAGGCCGGGAGGACCGTCGCGACCGTGTCGGAGGCGGCGAGGGCCTCGACGTCCGCCGACGAGAGGTGGTTGACGTGGTCGACGCTCGCCGCGCCCATCTCGACGGCGAGGGCGACGCCGCCGGACTCCCCGAGCTGGTTGCCGTGGACCCGCAGACCGAGCCCGGCATCTCGGCACGCCTCCAGCACGCGCCGCGACTGCTCGGGCGTGAACGCCCCCTCCTCGCAGAACACGTCGGCCCACTGCACGTACGGGCGCACCGCCGTGAGCATCGGTCCGCAGACGAGGTCGACGTACTCCTCGGCGTCGAGTTGCTCGCCGTCGTCGCCACGCGGCACGAGGTGCGCGCCGAGGTAGGTCACCTCGTCGACGGAGGCGGCGGCGATGCGCGCGGCACGGGCCTCCTCCTCGACGGTGAGGCCGTACCCGGTCTTCGTCTCGAGGTAGGTCGTCCCGCCCTTGACCGCCTCATGGACCCGGTCGCCGACGAGCGCGCCGAGGTGGTCGTCGTCGGCCGCTCGGGTCGCCCTCGTCGTCACCCCGATCCCGCCCGCGGCGTAGGACTCCCCCGCCATCCGGGCCTCGAACTCCGCCGACCGGTCGCCGGCGAACACGAGGTGGGTGTGCGAGTCGACCCAACCGGGCAGCATGGCCCGACCCTGCAGGAACGTGCGCCGATCTGCCGCCGGCGCATGCGCGGCCTCGCCGACCCAGGCGATCGTCTCGCCGTCGACGACGACCGCGGCGTCGGTGATCTTCGGCCGCTCCGGATCGTTGGTCAGCAGTTCTCCGATGCCGGTGAGGAGTTCGCTCACGCTCACCGCTCCTTCCTCCCGCCCGCGGGCGGTTCGTGCCGGGATGAGTACCCGGCTCGGTGCACTTCGACCCATCACACCCGCTCCGCCGTCCCTGCGCCGAGCCGGGGGGCCGGAATGCGTCTGAGATCCCGGACGCCTGGTCCGGCCCCCACGGGTCACCGGGCTCACCCTTGACGCCGGCCCCGGATTCCGAGAGAACGGGACCAGTACGCCCGCGACGGAGAGGACTTCCATGACCACCGAGAACACTCCGACCGCCGACGACACCCTCGACCTCCGCACGCGGCTGCGTCGGGCGCTGGCGCCCCTCGAACCGTCGGAGGTGGCGATGTTCGGCGGGACGTCGTTCATGGTCGCGGACCGGATGGTCGCCGCCGCGCGACGCGACGGCGACCTGCTGCTGCGGATCGACCCGGCCGAGCGCGCGGAGCTGCTCGCCAGGCCCGGCGCGAAGGTCGCGACGATGGGACCCCGCCGCGAGATGGGGGACGGCTGGCTCGCCGTCGACGGCGGTGGTCTCACCGACGACGCCCTCGCCACCTGGCTCGATGCGGCGCTGCGCCATCACCGGCGGGCCTGCGGTCGGGAGTGACACCGAGCGGGACTCGAGTCGACGTCGAAGGTGCGACGTCCGCGGGTCTGGTTGCGCATGGTTGCGAATCCCCGGCGCCGTCACCCCACCCTGTCAGGTCTCGGCGTCGCCCCCGGCCGGTAGCCCGGGGAACGACTCACCCGTCGGCGTGCGTCTCACGCATGGGGATGCGCACCCCGCGCTCCTGCGCCACCTCGATCGCCCGCTCGTACCCGGCGTCGACGTGACGGATGACGCCCATGCCGGGATCGTTGGTGAGAAGCCGCTCGAGCTTTTCCGCCGCGAGGTCGGTGCCGTCGGCGACGCCGACCTGACCGGCGTGGATCGAGCGGCCGATGCCGACCCCGCCGCCGTGGTGGATCGACACCCACGTCGCACCCGAGCTCGTCGCCGTGAGGGCGTTGAGCAGCGGCCAGTCGGCGATGGCGTCCGAGCCGTCCTTCATGCCCTCGGTCTCGCGGTAGGGCGAGGCCACCGAGCCGGAGTCGAGGTGATCGCGACCGATGACGATGGGTGCAGTCACCTTGCCCTCCCGGACGAGGTCGTTGAACAGCAGCCCCGCCTTGTGCCGCTCGCCGTAGCCGAGCCAGCAGATGCGGGCGGGAAGACCCTCGAACTCGACGTGCTCCTCCGCCGCGTCGAGCCAGCGGTGGAGGTGCTCGTTCTCGGGGAACAACTCCTTGAGGGCGGCATCGGTGACGCGGATGTCCTCCGGGTCTCCCGAGAGCGCGACCCACCGGAACGGGCCGAGCCCCTCACAGAACAGCGGCCGGATGTAGGCGGGCACGAAGCCGGGGAACTCGAACGCGCGCGGGTAGCCGGCCTTGCGGGCCTCGTCGCGGATCGAGTTGCCGTAGTCGAAGACCTCGGCACCCTCGTCGCCGAACTCGACCATGGCCTGCACCTGGGCGGCCATCGACTCCCGGGCCTTCTTCGTGAATCCCTCGGGGTCGGCCTTCGCCTCGGCGTCCCAATCCTCGAGCGCGACCTCGGCGGGCAGGTAGCTCAGCGGATCGTGGGCGCTCGTCTGGTCGGTGACGACATCGACGTGGACCTCCCCGGCACGGTGTCGCCGCAGCACCTCGGGGAACACCTCGGCGGCATTGCCGACGAGCCCGACCGACAGCGCGCGCCGCTCCTCCTTCGCCGTCGCGAGCCGGGTGAGGGCGTCGTCGAGGGAGTCGGTGACCTCGTCGAGGTACCGCTTGCTGTGGCGCCGTTCGAGGCGGCTGCGATCGACGTCGACGACGAGGACGACGCCGCCGTTGAGGGTGACGGCGAGCGGCTGCGCGCCGCCCATGCCCCCGCAGCCGCCGGTGAGCGTGAGGGTGCCCGCGAGGGTCGGCTCGGGAATGCGCCCCTCGGCGTGCATCTTGACCGCGACCGCGGCGAACGTCTCGAACGTGCCCTGGAGGATGCCCTGGGTGGCGATGTAGATCCACGACCCGGCCGTCATCTGGCCGTACATCATGAGGCCCTCCGCCTCGAGCTTGCGGAACTCCGGCCACGTGGCCCAGTCGCCGACGAGGTTGGAGTTCGCGATGAGCACCCGCGGCGCCCACACGTGCGTCCGGAACACGCCGACCGGCTTGCCGGACTGCACGAGGAGGGTCTCGTCGTCCTCGAGGGTGCGCAGGGTCTCGACGATCGCGTCGAACGCCTCCCACGACCGCGCCGCACGGCCGGTGCCGCCGTAGACGACGAGGTCGTCGGGCCGCTCGGCCACCTCCGGGTCGAGGTTGTTCTGGATCATCCGCAGCGGGGCCTCGGTCTGCCAGCTCTTCGCGGTGATCTCGGTGCCGCGGGGGGCGCGGACCTCACGGGCTCCGGGGAGGGCCATGGGGACTCCTTCGTCTCGAGGGTGGCGGGCGGACGCGGATCGCCTGTTCTCGTTCACCATGACACCGCCCACCGACGGCTCTTGTCAGCACCCTGCGGAGCGTTGGCATCTGAGATCCCAGACGTCGCGCGGCGGTCCGGCGACGGTCCGGCGGCGGTCCGGCGACGGTCGCGAGTCGGCGCGGCCGTCGATCGGCCGATGCGCCGTCGGGCGGCGAGGTGTCATTCCAGTCCGTCCCCCGACACGTCTGGCACGGGGCTGATCCGTCGTCAGCCCGTCCGCAGTCGGGCCGCGAGTCGCGTGGCGACCTCAGCGAGTTCGGCTGCGAGGCGCGGGTGCTCGTCGGCACCGACGCGCCGGTCCTCGAACGTCAGGGCGAGGGCGGCGACGGGCCAGTCGAGGTGGTCGTGGACGGGGACGGCGACCGAGGACAACCCCGGCGTCACGTCCCCTGACTCCACGGCCCACCCGCGCGCCCGCACCGCACGGAGCTCGGCGCGAAGGCGCGTCGGCGTCCATGGCTCGGGGGACGTGCCACCGACGTCGGCGAAGGCCTCCCGACCGGGAAAGAGCGCCCTGACCTGAGCCGCGGACAGGTCGGCGAGGATCGCGCGGCCGCTCGCGGTGAGGTGCGCGGGCAGCCGCACCCCGACGTCGGAGACAAGGGCCGGACGTCCCGCGGCGCGCATCTCGATGACGTAGAGCACGTCGCGGCCGTGGAGCACCGACATGTGGGCGCTCTCCCCCACCGCGTCGACGAGCCCGGCGAGCGCGGTGCCCGCGAGCCGCGCGAGCGGCGCCTGACGCACGTAGGCCGACGACAGCTCCGAGGCCGCCGGCCCGATGCCGTACAGCCGCTCCTCCTCGAGGTGGACGACGAATCCGGCCTCCGTCATCACCGCGAGGAGGTGGTAGACGCTGGACCGGGGTAGGTCCAGGGCGGTGGCGATCGACATCGCCGACACCGGTCCCCGCCGACTCGCGAGGTGACGAAGGATGCGCAACGTGTTCGTCGCCGCCGGCACCTTGGACATCCCACCCCCTCCCCCACCCCACACCCGAGATGGCAGATGGGATGGCAGCTCCGCTACCGCCCCAGCAGTATCCACGCTGCCGTCCCATCTGCCATCTCGGGTCGACGCCGGCGTTGGGTTCCCTAGAGTCCTCCCCATGAGCTTCGTGGAGTACGACGCCTCGTCCTGGACCGGCCGCGACGACGGTGAGGGGGCAGAGCACCGCCGCTGGCATCGGCAGGTGACGCACACGATGAGCGCCGGCCGCGCCGTGGGCGGGGTGTCCGTCGTCGGCTTCGCAAGCGACGAGGGGGTTCGGCGCAACGGCGGCCGGCAGGGGGCGGCGGAGGGTCCGCAGGCGCTGCGCTCGGCCCTCGCACCCCTCGCCCTCCACGTCGACGTGCCCCTGCGCGATGCGGGCACGGTGGTCGTCGACGGGGAGGATCTCGAATCCGGGCACGAGGCACTCGGCGAGCTGATCGCGCGGGAACTCGACGCCGACGCGCGGTTCGTCGTCGTCCTGGGGGGTGGCCACGAGACCGCCTACGGCTCCTATCTCGGACGCATCCGATCGGCCGGACTTCAGGGCGCCCACGTCGGCGTCCTGAACCTCGACGCCCACTTCGACCTGCGCGCGGCGGACCGCCCCACCTCGGGAACACCGTTCCTCCAGATGGCGGAGGCCGACGCCGCGGCGGGGCGGCGCTTCGACTACACGGTCGTCGGTATCGCCGAGCCCTCGAACACCCCCGTGCTCTTCGACACCGCAGACCGCCTCGGGGTGCGCCACGTCCTCGACACCGACGCCCAGCCGGGCCACCTCGCGGGCGTCCTGCACCTCGTCGACGAACTCGTCGCCCGAGTCGACGCCGTGCATCTGTCCATCGATCTCGACGTCCTCCCGGCGGCCGTCGCACCGGGTGTGAGCGCGCCCGCGGCCTACGGGGTGCCGGTGGAGGTCCTCGAGGCGGTGTGCCGGCGCGTCGCCGAGAGCGGCAGACTCCGTGTCCTCGACATCGTGGAACTCTGCCCACGCCTCGACATCGACGGACGGACCGCCAAGACCGCGGCCCGCCTCGTGACGACCTGCGTCCACGCCTCGCCCGCGCGCACATGAGAAGCCCGACCGGGCCCGGCACGCGGTGCGGTGGGAGAAGCGACAGTGATGACATGCCCTCAACGGGAGTGGAGGTGGCGGGAATCGAACCCGCGTCCGCCGACGCAGAACCAGGACTTCTCCGGGCGCAGTGCGCTATGGATTTTCTCGGCCCCAGGGCTCGCACGCACACGTCCCCTGACAGGCCCAGTCGAGGAAGAGTCCCACGCAGCGTCCCGACACCGCTGCGCAGCAAGATCTCTAGCTGATGCCAGACACTAGGCCGAGATCACACCTAGGCTGACAGACTTCGGGCTCGCTCAGGCGGCGAGGGCGAAGTCGGTGCGCTTGGAATCGGCACCTATTGGTTTGCCGGGAGCGTTTTCGAGATAACCCGACATCCTCGGCCCGCTTCCCCTGATCGCACGATCGACGTCGAAACCGATCACCCCCGCGGATGCGGAGGGCATGTCATCACTGTGCACTTCTCATCGCCGGGCGCTCCACCCGGCTCGGTCCGCGCGAAGGCGGAGGGACGAGCATACGGTCACAACGCCGCCAACGTCGACCTCATTCCCGCACGTCGTGACGGCGCGAGGCTCAGTCACAGGGCTCGGCGCCCATGTGCAACTCGCGGCCGGAGACGTCGTCCACGTCGATGCGGACGTAGTTGTACTTGTCCGCCGGGATCCACGGTCGCAGCGGGAGTTCCTCGGCCTTGTCGATCTCAGCCTGGTGGTCCAGGCGGGTCGCCGTCCCCGTGACGATGACGCTGCGGGCCACCTCGCCGACGATGTCGTCGATCTCGAAGGCGACGTTCTGGTTGACGGTTACGCCGAACAACTTGCCGCCGCCCGCGGTGCGGAAGTAGATGGCCCGGTCCGAGACGCAGTAGTTGATCGGCACGATCTCGGGGTGGGTCCCCACCGAGTAGGCGAGTCGGCCGAAGTCACGCGATTCGAGAAGGGTCCAGCACTCGCCGAGCTCCAGCTCGCGGACGGATCCACTCGTGTTCTCCATCGATGCTCCTCAGGTCTGGACTCGGGCGTTCGGCTCGAGTTCCACCCTAGCCCCCGGCCCCGGCACCGGGACGAGGGACGGAGGTCACCGATTCATCCGCAGCGACATCGCCCGCTCTGCCTCGCGACGGTCCTGCCGCTCGCGGAGGGCATGGCGCTTGTCGTACTCCCTCTTGCCCTTGGCGAGCGCGATCTCGACCTTGGCCCGTCCATCCTTGAAGTACAGCTGGAGCGGCACGAGCGTGTGCCCGGTCTCGCGGCTCTTGATCGCGAGCTTGTCGATCTGCTGACGGTGCAGGAGGAGCTTGCGCTTGCGCCGCGCGGCGTGGTTGGTCCACGTGCCCTGGTGGTACTCGGGGATGTGCACGCCCTCGAGCCACGCCTCGCCGCCGTCGATCGTGGCGAACCCGTCGACGAGCGACGCCCGCCCCTGCCGGAGCGACTTCACCTCGGTGCCCGTGAGCACGAGACCGGCCTCGTACGTGTCCTCGATGATGTAGTCGTGCCGCGCTTTGCGGTTGCGCGCGACGACGTTCGTGCCCTTCTCCTTGGCCATGTACGGCTCACCTCCCCCGTTCGCTGCTGACGTGACGTCTCAGGATAGGTGACGCGCCCCCGACCCGACGAGCCGATATCGGGCACGGGGCCCCCGCTCACGCTCAGACGCGCACCTGCCGTGAGAGCGACAACCAGGAGACGACGACCGCGACCACCGCGGCGACACCGACGAGCGGCCCGGCGATCATGCCGACGTCGGCCCCGCCGACCCAGGCGAAGTCGGAGTAACGGTCGGCGAAGGTGGAGATGCCGTAGTGCACGGCGGCCCACAACGAGGCGACGGCGACGCCCGCACCGACGAGCGAGGCGAGCAGGATCTCGAGGATGAACGGCGCGCGGATCGACGCCTTGGAGGCCCCGACCATGCGCTTGATCGCGACCTCCCGCCGCCGGGACCAGGCGATCTGCCGGATGGTCGTCGACGTGAGCAGCACGGCGGCGACCAGCATCACCCCCGCGACCCCGAGCGCGAGGGTCCGCAGCAGTGACAGCACGCGGATGAGTGGGTCGAGCACCTCCCGGATGTCGTTCACCTCGGCGACACCGGGCATCGGCGTGAACGTCTGCTCGATGATCGGGTACTGCGCGGGATCGGACAGCTTGACGCGGAAGGCCGCGGGGATGGCCGCCTCGGGGGTGTCGGCGAACGTCGGGTTGTCCTTGAACTGTTCCTTGAACCGCGCGTACGCCTCGGCTTGAGACTCGAAGTAGATCGAGGACACCGTCGGCTTCATCGACTCGAGCATGAGCTGCACGGCGTCACGTTGCTGCGCCGTGACGGGACCAGCGGCGCAGGAGGGCTCGTTGGACCGTTCGGGGCACAGGAAGATCGACACCTCGACCTTGTCGTACCAGTACCCCTTCGCGGCCTCGACCTGGCGATCGGCGAGCAATCCGACGCCGAGGAAGAACAACGACGTCGCGGTGACGATGACGACGGCGACGGCCATCGACAGGCTGCGGCGCAACCCCGTCCACACCTCACCGAGAAGGAAACCCGGGCGCATCATCGCGACATCTCCTCACGCTCGGTCTTCTCGGTGTTCCCGGTGTTCTCGGCGCTCCCGGTGCTCCCGGTCCTCTCGGTGCTCCCGGTCCTCTCGGTGCTCCCGGTCCTCTCGGTGCTCGTCCCCGTCCGGGACGTCCCGGCCTGCGTCGCCCGCCACGGCGACTCGGGTGCCGGTGCCCGCAGATACCCGCCTCCCGCCTCGTCCCGCACGATGTGCCCGGAGTCGAGTTGGACGACGCGGCGACGGAGTTCGTCGACGATGCCGTCGTCGTGGGTCGCCATGACGACGGTCGTCCCGCCTGCGTTGATGCGTTCGAGCAGGCGGACGATCTCGAGACTCGTCTCGGGGTCGAGGTTGCCGGTCGGCTCGTCGGCGAGCAGGAGCGGCGGCCGCCGCACGAGCGCGCGGGCGATGGCGACGCGTTGCTGCTCACCACCGGAGAGCTGGTGGGGCAGACGACGGGCCAGGTCGGCGAGGCCGACGGTCTCGAGGGCCTCGGGGACCGCGGTGTTCACGACGGCGGGCTTCTCTCCGAGGACGTGCAGCACGTACGCGACGTTGGCCTCGACGGTCTTGTCCGGCAGCAGTCGGAAGTCCTGGAACACCGTGCCCACCTCACGACGCAGCCGCGGGATGTGCCGCCGCTTGATCGTGCCGAGGTCGTGGCCCGCGACCTCGATGGTCCCGGAGGTCACCCTCTCCTCGCGCAGCGCGAGGCGCACGATGGTCGACTTGCCCGACCCCGAGGGCCCGACGAGGAACACGAACTCCCCCTTGTCGACCGTGAGGTCGATTCCGTCGAGTGCGGGCCGCACCGAACGCGGATAGGTCTTGACGACATGGTCGAACCGGATCATCGGCAGGCGGTTCCTCGGGTCGGTGCGATGGGCAGGTGGACCGGCGCAGTCGCCCTCTCCCCCGGGCGGATCCGTCGGCCGTGCGACCAGCCTACGGCCGGATCTCGGGAGCGGCCTGGACGATCGCGCCCCTCGTGGGGCGCGAGGACGCAACGCAGCCGTGCACCATGCGGAATCCGGGGACGCCCTTGACCTGCGCCTGACCGGAGCGACCTCGCGGGGGCGAACTCCGCGCGTGCGGGCCCGTACCCGACGCGCGAGGCGACTCCGGTGACCAAGGTCCCCGGATGGTCGGAGGGCCTGTCCTGCGACGGTGGCCTCTGCGACCATGGACGCATGACCTCAGAGCGTGAGATTGGTGTCACAGAGCTGGCCCTCCGGGACGCGCACCAGAGCCTCATGGCCACCCGCATGGCCATGGAGGACATGGTCGACGCGTGCGCGGACATCGACAAGGCGGGGTACTGGAGCGTCGAGTGCTGGGGAGGTGCGACGTTCGATGCCTGTATCCGGTTCCTCAACGAGGACCCCTGGGAGCGGCTGCGCACGTTCCGCAAGCTCATGCCCAACAGTCGGCTGCAGATGCTCCTCCGCGGGCAGAACCTCCTCGGCTACCGCCACTACGGCGACGACGTCGTCGACCACTTCGTCGAGAAGGCCGCCGAGAACGGCATGGACGTGTTCCGCGTCTTCGACGCCCTCAACGACCCCCGCAACCTCGAGCACGCCATGGCGGCCGTGAAGAAGTCGGGCAAGCACGCCCAGGGCACGGTCTGCTACACGACCTCCCCGCTCCACACCGTCGAGGGCTACGTCAAGCTCGCCAAGCAGCTGCAGGACATGGGCGCCGACTCCATCGCCCTCAAGGACATGGCGGCGCTGCTCAAGCCCCAGCCCGCCTACGACATCGTCAAGGCCATCAAGGACGAGACCGGCATGCAGGTCAACGTCCACTGCCACTCGACCACGGGCGTCACCCTCGTCTCGCTGATGAAGGCCATCGAGGCCGGCGCCGACGTCGTCGACACCGCCATCAGCTCGATGTCGCTCGGCCCGGGCCACAACCCCACCGAGTCGCTGCAGGAGATGCTCGAGGGCACGGGCTTCGTCGCCGACCTCGACAAGGAACTCCTCGGCAACATCAAGCGCCACTTCGCCGCGATCCGCCCCCGTTACGCCAAGTTCATGTCCTCCTTCAACGTCGAGACCGACATCTTCGACAGCCAGATCCCCGGCGGCATGATCTCCAACATGGAGTCGCAGCTCAGCCAGCAGGGTGCGGGCGACAAGCTCCAGGAGGTCCTCGAGGAGGTGCCGCGCGTCCGCAAGGACGCCGGGTACCCGCCGCTGGTCACGCCCTCCAGCCAGATCGTCGGGACGCAGGCCGTGTTCAACGTCCTCATGGGCCGCTACAAGGTGCTCACCGCCGAGTTCGCCGACCTCATGCTCGGCTACTACGGCCTCACCATCGGCGAGATGAACCCCGAGGTCATCGCCAAGGCCAAGGAGCAGACCGGCAAGGAGCCGATCACCGATCGCCCGGCCGACCGCATCGCCCCCGAGTGGGACAACCTGCAGGCCGAGGCCGAGAAGGTCGAGGGCTTCAACGGCAGTGAGGAGGACGTCCTCACCTACGCGATGTTCCCCAAGGTGGCCCCCGGCTTCTTCGGCACCCGCCCCGAGGGCCCCAAGAACGTGGGTCAGGACCCGGCCGAGATCGAGGCCGAGAAGGCCGCCAAGTCCGGTGACACCGGCACCGGCCCGGTGCGCGGCCCGATCAAGTATGAGATCACCCTCAACGGCCACAAGCACTCCGTCGCAGTCAAGCCTGCCTGAGTGTGACAAGGAGACACGTACCGATGACTCAGATCGACAAGACCAAGACCATGCAGGAGCGGATCGAGGAACTCCGCGCGCGCCGTGCCGAGGTGGAGGCCGGGGGCGGCGAGGCCCGCCACGAGAAGCAGCACGCCCAGGGCAAGCTCACCGCCCGCGAGCGCGTGGACGAGCTCTGCGACTCCGGCTCCTTCGAAGAGATCGGCCTGTTCGCGGAGCACCGCACGACCCTGTTCGGCATGGACAAGGCCGTCATGCCCGCCGACGGCGTCGTCACCGGCACCGGCACGGTGTTCGGTCGCCCCGTGCACATCGCCAGCCAGGACTTCTCCGTGGCCGGTGGTTCCGCCGGTGAGATGCACTCCGTCAAGGTCGCCAACGCGCTGCACTCGGCGCTGCAGACCGGAACCCCGTTCGTCTTCATCAACGACTCCGGCGGCGCCCGGGTGCAGGAGGGCATCGACAGCCTCTCCGGCTACGGCAAGGTGTTCTACCAGAACGTCGCGCTCTCCGGCGTCGTGCCGCAGGTCTCGATCATCGCCGGCCCGTGCGCCGGCGGCGCGGTCTACTCCCCCGCCCTCACCGACTTCATCATCCAGACCAAGGCGTCCCGCATGTTCATCACGGGACCCGACGTCATCAAGCAGGTCACGGGTGAAGAGGTCACGGCCGAGGATCTCGGTGGCCCCGCCGCCCACATGGGGCGCTCCGGTGTGACGCACTTCGTCGCCGACGACGACGAGCAGGCCATCCTCATCGCCAAGAAGCTGCTCAGCTTCCTGCCGAGCAACAACGTCGAGGACCCCCCGTACATCGAGGGCCACGATGACGTCGAGGACAACCCGGCGCTCAACGACATCATCCCGGACGACGGCAAGAAGGGGTACGACGTCCGCGAGATCATCGCGCAGATCGTCGACCAGGGCGACTTCCTCGAGGTCCAGGCCGGCTACGCGATGAACATCGTCGTCGGGTTCGGCCGCATCACCGGTCGCACGGTCGGCTTCATCGCCAACCAGAGCAACCACATGTCGGGCGTCCTCGACATCGACGCCTCCGACAAGGGTGCCAAGTTCATCCGGTTCTGCAACGCGTTCAACATCCCGGTCGTCAACCTCGTCGACGTGCCCGGGTTCCTGCCCGGCACGGCGCAGGAGTACGGCGGCATCATCCGCCACGGAGCCAAGATGCTGTACGCATACAGTTCGGCCACGGTCCCGAAGATCACCGTCGTCCTGCGCAAGGCCTACGGCGGCTCCTACCTCGCCATGTGCAACAAGGACCTCGGCGCCGACCGCGTGTTCGCGTGGCCGACCGCGGAGATCGCCGTCATGGGCGCCGAGGGCGCCGCCGGTGTCGTGTTCCGTCGTGAGATCGCGAACGCCGAGGATCCCGAGGCCAAGCGCGCGGAACTCGTGCAGCACTACCGCGACGCGTTCTCGACCCCGTACGTGGCCGCGGCCCGTGGTCAGGTCGACGCCATCATCGAGCCTGCGGAGACGCGGCGGTACATCGCCCGCGCCCTCGAGATGCTCGCGGGCAAGCGCGAGCTGCGCCCGGCCAAGAAGCACGGCCTCATCCCGCTGTGATCGACCCGACGTCCAGGAGGAACGCATGAGCGACGACAAGGCGACCATCGAGTCGCTGACCGAGCTCGTCTCCCAGCTGTCGGCCCGCATCGACGCGCTGGAGAACGAGCTGCACCGGTACAACCCCTACGACGAGGCGCCCGAGGAGGTCGTGCTCGCCATCTCCGCGGCGTGCGCCGCGTTCCTGGGCAAGCGCGCCGTCGTCAAGAAGGTCCGCGTCCGCCGCGGCCAGACGTGGGCGGCTCAGGCACGGTCCGACATCCACCACTCGCACGCCGCGTTCGGTACGCGGTGACGCGCCCGAGATCACGAGGTCTGAACAGATGAAGCTCAAGGTTACGGTCGACGGCACGGAATACGACGTGGACGTCGAGGTCGAAGAAGAGAAGACCCCCTCCCTCGGGGCGGTGCTCGTGGGCAGCATGAGCGCCCACGGGGTCGCCCCCACGACGCTGAAGTCGCCCGCGAGCGCCTCCAACGCGCTCACCGCGAACCTCGCCGGCACCGTCGTCAAGGTGCTCGTCGAGGCGGGTCAGCAGGTCACCTCCGGTGAGACCCTCCTCGTCCTCGAGGCGATGAAGATGGAGACCGAGGTCACGGCCCCCAAGGACGGCACCATCGGCGCGGTCGACGTGGCCGTCGGCGACGCGGTCCAGGGTGGCCAGGTCCTCATCGAGTGGGCCGAGGAGTAGGACTGCCGGCGCTGCCGCAGGCACGCACCGGAACGGCCGGACACGCTCAGGCGTGTCCGGCCGTTTCGCGTGTCTCGGCCTGCCGGGCGCGCGCGGACCGCGGCGCGTAATAGAACAGGCCGACGCCGAGCGCTGCGACGAACACCACGGCCATCGTCACGAGCACGGGCACCGGCCCGAAGGTGTAGATGAACGGGATCGCGGCCGCCGTGATGAGACCACCGCCGAAGAACGGCTCGAAGACGAGCTGCTTGTACCCGAACGCCTCGTACGCCGGGGACTCGTTCTCCGGGTCGGCGATCCGCATGAGGATGAGACCGGTCGCGGTGACGCCCATCGACTGCCCGAAGTCACCGATCCCCCGCTCGAACCAGTACCTGCCGATGATCCGAGGGGCGAGGGCGAGCAGCACGAAGACGTTGAAGACGATGCCGGCGACGACGAGGACGAGGAACGGCTGCCAGTTCTCGGCGATGGCGGTGAGCGACAGCGTCGCGAGCGCGCTGACGATGAGGACGTCGAGGGCAAGGCCCTGGATGCGCAGCATCATCTGCTGATCGACGAGGCCGCCGCGACCGGTCTTGTCCAGGATGAGCTGCACGACCACGCCGCCGAGCATCGCGAGCGGGAACAGCGGCACATGGGCGAACAGCTCGAAGTCGGTCCACGCGGTGAGGGTGTGCTGCTCGATCCATTGCAGCGCCGCCAGCAGTCCCACGCCGATGAGGATCGCCACGGCGATGAAGGCGAAGTGCAACGACAGCGGCTCGATCGAGGAGGGCCGCGAGGTCATCGTCGCGGCGGGGTAGTTCTCGTCGTGCCGAAACAGCCCGCGCTGCTCCTCGAGGGACTGTTCCACGGTGCCCTGCAGGCACTCGGTGCGCCCGGTGCGCACCGCCCAGTTGATGAGCCCGACACCGAGGATGACGCCACCGACGACGCCGACGGTCGCGATCGCGAGCGCGAGGTCGGCGCCTTCGGGGAACCCGAGGCTCTCCATCGAGGAGCGCATCCCGGCGGCGGTGCCGTGCCCACCCTCGAAACCCATCTCGATGAGGGCGCCGACCATCGGGTTGGCGCCGAAGAAGGGCACGAGCAGTGCCACGGCGAGCAGAAGTCCGACGACGTACTGCCCGGAGCCGAAGATGACACCCATCGACAGCTGGGGCCCGACGAGTCGCCCGACGCGCTTGGGGCTGGGCAGCTTCTCGCCGAGGAAGAGCGTGGCGAAGACGACGCTGATGAGCAGCCCGGGCAGCGCCCGCCACACGTCGAGGATCTCGGGGGTGAACAGCCCCGCCTCGGCGAAGCCGCCGATGCCCAGCGACTCGGCCAGCCGGCCCAGCACCTGCGGCCCGGCCAGCAGCCCCAGGAACCCGGCGATGATCGAACTGGGCAGGAACAGCTTCTGCACCCACCCCGTGGTGATCCTGATGGCCTTGCCGATGAGCAGGATGAAACCCAGCAGCAGAAGCGCGAACCCGATGACGTCGGCGGACATGTCGACCTTCTCTCGTCGTGCGTCGCGGTGGGCGCGGACCACGTCGTGGTCGCCCCACGGTAGGGGGGCCGGGAGGAGCGGTGGGGCCTGGCGGGGACGTGGAGTCCGTGACCCCGACCGACGTGTCCCGTGCTCAGGCCGAGGCGGTCTCGGCGGCCAACTCCTTCTTGGCCTTGGGGGCGAAGTACAACAGGCCGGTGCCGATCGAGACGACGAGCACCACCGACATGGCGATGAGCAGCGGCATCACGCCGAAGTTGTAGATGAGCGGGATGGCGGCGGCGGTGATGAGGCCACCGCCGAAGAACGGCTCGAAGGCCAGCTGCTTGTACCCGAACGCCTCGTACGCCGGGGATTCGTTCTCCGGGTCGGCGATCCGCATGAGGATGAGACCGGTCGCGGTGACGCCCATCGACTGCCCGAAGTCACCGATCCCCCGCTCGAACCAGTACCTGCCGATGACCCGCGGCGCCAGCAGCAACAGGGCGAGGACACTCCAGGCCAGCCCGGCCACCGACAGGATGAGGAAGGGCTGCCAGTTGTCGGCGATGGCCGCCAGCGAGAGGGTCGCGAGGGCGCTCACGATGAGGATGTCGAGTGCCAGCCCCTGGATCCGCAACATCATCTGGTGGTCGATGATGCCGCCTCGCCCGGTCTTGTCCAGCACGATCTGGACGAGGACGCCGAGCATGGCGAGTGGGAAGAGCGGCACGAACTCGAAGATCTCGATGGTCTCGGCCCAGAACCGCTGCTCCAGCCCCCGGGCCCCCTCCAGCAGCAGGATCCCGATGACGACGGCCAGGGAGATGAAGGCGAAGTGGAGCGCCAGGGGTTCGATTGAGGACGGGCGCGAGGTCATCGTCGCGGCGGGGTAGTTCTCGTCGTCCCTGAACAGCCCGCGCTGTTCCTCCAACGACTGGTCGAGGTCGCCGTGCAGGCACTCGGTGCGTCCGGTCCGCACCGCCCAGTTGATGAGGCCGACACCGATGATGATGCCGCCGACGACGCCGACCGTGGCGATGGCGAGGGCGAGATCGGATCCCTCGGGGAAGCCGAGATCCTCCATGACGCCCCGCATGCCGGCCGCGGTGCCGTGCCCGCCCTCGAAACCGAGCTCGATGAGGGCGCCGACCATGGGGCTGGCACCGAAGAAGGGGACGAGGACGGCGGCGGCGAGGGCGAGGCCCAGCACGTACTGCCCGGAGGCGAAGGTCACGCCCATCGACATCTGCGGTCCGACCAGGCGGAACACGCGCTTGGGGTGGGGGATCTCCGAGCCGAGGAACAAGGTGGCGAAGATGACGCTGATGAGCAGGCCGGGCAGCGCGCTCCACACGTCGAGGATCTCCGGGGTGTAGATCCCGGCCTCGGCGAAGCGGTCGGTGCCCATCCTCTCGCCCAGGGCGCCGAGCACCTCGGGACCGAGCAGGAGCGCCACGGCGCCGCCGATGATCGAACTGGGCAGGAAGAGCTTCTGGACCAGGGGCGTGCTGACCCTGATGCCCTTCGCCACCAGCAGGATGAGCCCCAACAGCACCAGAGCCAGCCCGATCGTGTCCGCCGACATCGAGGCCCTCCTCGCCACGCTTGGGGTCCGGATGCCCCAAGGTAGACGGCGGAACCCGTCTCGCGGTGGGTTGCCCGCGCGGATCGCCCCGATGTCACCGGAACGAGACCATCGAGGCCAGCTGGTCAGCCCAGCAGCTCCCGGAGAACGGTGACGACGCCCGCCTCGGTGTTCGGAGGCGCGATGTAGCGGGCGCGGGCATGCACGTCGGGGTGGCCGTTGGCCATCGCGAACGAGTACCCGGCGGCGTCGAGCAGCTCGAGGTCGTTGTGGTAGTCGCCGAAGGCGACGATCTGGTCGCGCTGCAGGCCGAGGAGGGTGCGCAGCCGGTCGAGGCCCGAACCCTTGTGCACCCCGGGGTTCATCACGTCGATCCAGTGCGGCCCGGACACGACGACCTGCTGGGTGTCCGTGAACGGTGCGAAGAACGGCGCCGCGTCCGGGGCGGAGTCGACGTCGAAGAAGGAGACCTTGAGGGCCCGGTCGTCGACGTCGAGGAGGTCGTCGATGAGCTCCAGCGCCTCGTAGTAGATCGCGACCTCGTCGTGGAACCGCGCGTCGTGACGCTCGATGTACCCCGATCTCACACCGCAGAACACGGTGCCGATGTCGCGCTCCCGTGCCGCCGTGCGTGCGGCCCGCACGAGCCCGGCCGCGGCCTCGGGCGCGACGGTGTCCGTCGCGAGGATCTCGTCGCGGTAGGCGACGAGCGTGCCGTTCTCGGCGACGAACCCCATGCCCGAGGCCGCCTCCCCGAACAACGTGCGCAGCGTCGCGTACTGCCGTCCGCTCGCCGCCACGACGACGATCCCCCGGTCGACCATCTGCTCCAGCAGGGGCCAGAACGAGGGCGGCACCCGCCCGTCCGGGCCGATCAGTGTGCCGTCCATGTCGAGGGCGACGAGTCGGACGTCGACGGGGTGGTCGGGCATCGTCGGCGACGGCGGGCCGGGAGCGGAGGGGGCCACCGGGCTCAGCCCTCGTCGCGCTGCTGGGCGAGCTTCCAGCGGATGCCCGCCTCCATGAACCCGTCGATGTCACCGTCGAACACGGCGCTCGTGTTGCCGACCTCGAACTCGGTGCGCAGGTCCTTGACCATCTGGTAGGGGTGCAGGACGTAGGAACGCATCTGGTCGCCCCAGCTCGCCTTGACGTCTCCCGCGAGCTCCTTGTTGAGGGCGGCCTCCTCGGCGCGCTTGAGCAGCAGCAACCGGGACTGCATGACCCGGAGCGCGGCGGCGCGGTTCTGGATCTGGCTCTTCTCGTTCTGCATCGAGACGACCGTGCCGGTGGGGATGTGGGTCATGCGCACGGCCGAGTCCGTCGTGTTGACGCTCTGACCACCGGGGCCCGAGGACCGGAACACGTCGATCTTGAGGTCGTTCTCGGGGATCTCGATGTGGTCGGTCTGCTCGATGAGCGGTACGACCTCGACCGCGGCGAAGGAGGTCTGCCGGCGGCCCTGGTTGTCGAACGGACTGATGCGCACGAGGCGGTGGGTGCCGGCCTCGACCGAGAGGTTGCCGTAGGCATAGGGCACGTTGATCTCGAACGTCGCGGACTTGATGCCCGCCTCCTCGGCGTAGGAGGTGTCCATGACCTTCGTCGGGTACTCGTGACGCTCGGCCCACCGCAGGTACATGCGCAGGAGCATCTCGGCGAAGTCCGCCGCGTCGACGCCGCCGGCACCCGCGCGGATCGTCACGACCGCCTCACGCTGGTCGTACTCCCCCGAGAGCAGCGTGCGCACCTCGAGCTCACCGACGGCCTTCTTGACCGCCGTGAGCTCGGCCGCGGCCTCCTCGAGGGTCTCGGCGTCGCCACCGTCCTCGGTGCCCATCTCGACGAGCGCCTCGAGGTCGTCGATGCGCGCGTCCATGCCCTCGACCCGCTCGAGCTCGGCGTTGGCCCGTGACAGGCTGCTCGTCACGCGCTGCGCGTTCTCCTGGTCGTCCCAGAGGTCGGGCGCCACCGACTGCTTCTCGAGATCGGTGATCTGCGCTCGCAGGGCATCGAGATCGGTGACCTCGCGGACCGACGCCATCGTCGATCTGAGGTCCTTGAGTTCTTGCGCGAAATCGATAGCCACGAGGGTCAAGCCTACGCGAGAACGCGTCGCGCTCAGAGCAGCGGTTGCAGAGGCTTGAGCAGCCGCTCGACGACGCGGGCGAGGTGGTGCCGCCTCGCCCACTCCTCGTAGGTGAGGCGTCGACAGTTGCCGAGATCCATCTCGAAGATGCGCTCCATCTCCGCGGCCTGCTCGTCGCTGTACACCTCGAGGTTGACCTCGTAGTTGCCGGTGAGGGACAGGCGGTCGATGTTCGCCGTGCCCACCGTGCTCCACCGACCGTCGACGGTCGCCGTCTTCGCGTGCACCATCGCGTTCCGGTACAACCAGATCGACACCCCGCCCGCGAGCAGGCGCCCGAAGTAGCCGCGCGCGACCCAGTCGGCGACGACGTGGTTGCTGTATTCCGGCACGATGACCCGCACGTCGACCCCGCGCCGGGCCGCGGCGAGCAGCGAGGCGAGGATCTCCTCGTCGGGGATGAAGTAGGCCTGGGTGATGTAGACGCGCTCCGAGGCGCGGTCGATGGCCTTGAGATAGATCCCGCGGACGGGGAAGAGCAACCGGCTCGGCGCGTTGCTGGCCGCCTCGGTACGGGCGTCCCACGACGCCGCTCCCCGATCGGGCAACGCCGGAAGGTGACGGCCCCGGTACTGGTTCCAGAAGTCGCAGAACGCGTTGTCGAGCTCCCACACCGCCGGGCCCTGCACGCGCAGATGGGTGTCACGCCAGTGGTCGGCGTAGAGACGGCCGATGTTGTACCCCCCGACGAATCCGGTCGCCGAGTCGACGACGAGGATCTTGCGGTGGTCGCGTCCGAGGCTGCGGATCCCGGGGCGGGTGATCATCGCGGACCGCAGGACCGGGAACCGCAGGACGTGGATCGGTGCGGGCAGTCGGTAGAACGAGGGCGGCACGACGAGGTTGGCGAACGCGTCGTAGACGACGTACACCGCCACCCCGCGCTGCGACGCGGCGACGAGGGCGTCCTTGAACCCCTGTCCGACGTCGTCGGCCTTCCAGATGTAGGACTCGAAGTAGATCGTGTGCTGGGCGCCCTCGATGGCACTGAGCATCGCTTCGTACAGATCCCGCCCGGAGGTGTACGTCGTGATGCCGGAGCCGCCGACGTCGACGGCCACCGGCGGCTGGGAGGCGTACCCGCCCGGCGGAGGGTTGCGACGCTTGCGGATCTCGTCGACGGCGACGACTCCGACCACGGCCGCGACCTGCGCCGTCGAGGTCACCGCGGCGTACCACCCGGCCGCCCGCGCGACCGTGTGCAGCCGACGACGGAGGCGGCCTCCACTCATGACGTAGACCTCATGGACCCCATACACCCAACGTAACCGACAGCGATCGGCTCCTCCGTTGCCGATGAGGACGGTGGCGACGGCGAGTCCGGACGAGCGGGGAGGGATCGGCGTGGGGGTACGGGTGACACGACGCGACGGGCGGGTCGAGGAGTTCGGCACCCCCGGCGACGGTGCGTGGACCGCCGAACGCGACCCCTACAGCGGCACGCTCAAGGTCTCCTTCCTCCGTGCCGGGTACTGGGAGGAGGTCCGCCGCTTCTACCGCAGCGAGGAATGGCGACGCGTCGAGATCAGATGACCGACGTCCGACGGTCGGGCGCCCCCGCCGAACCCGTCGGGCGGGCCGTCGCGTCGTTCGGATCGCGGCGGGGCTACCGCGCGGCCACCGTGACCGCCTCGGCCCGGGAGAGGGCCGCGGGGTCGAGTCGGGAGGTGAGCCACTCCACCGCCTCCACCGCACTCCAGCCGCCCGGGTGCGCCTCGAGCAGGCGATGGGCGCCCTCGAGGTCCTGGCCCAGGGTCACGGCGGGCGCCTCGACGTAGCCGTCCTTGCGTTCCTGCCCGATGCCGATGTTCGCCATGAGCCCGTTGCACAGGCACATGCGGCCGACGGTCTCCTCGACCGCGCCGCCCTTCTTGAGGTAGGCGTCGACGGGCTCGCTGGCGCATCGGTAGCCGAGGCTGCCGTCGGGACGCTCGTACGGCGTGCGCAGGTAGGACAGGTCGCACAGGCGCGGACGCGCCTCGTAGGTGTCCCGCTCGGCCATGGTGTCGGGAACGTTCGCGATCTTGAACGGGAAGCCGGTCGGCGAGGCCCGGGGGTCGTTGCGCACGACGAGGGCGTCGCGACGCAACGCGTCCACCAACCGCTCGCGCACGCGGGGGTCGAGGCCGGAGTCCTCGCTGAGGGCGAACACCGTGCCGGCCTGCACGCCCGCGGCCCCGGTCTCGAGGGCGGCGGCGACCCCCTCGGGGGTGCCGTGGGCGCCGGCGAGCCAGAACGGGAGGCCGAGCTTGTCGATCGCCGCGAGGTCGGCGGCGTCACGGGGCCCGTAGATCGGTTCACCCCGGTCGTCCAGCGTGAGACGTCCCCGGGGTGGGGCGGAGTGACCACCGGCGGGCGGGCCCTCGACGACGAACCCGTCGGGGCGGATGTCGGGGTCGCGGTACAGGTAGGTGGCGAGCGAGTGCAACGAGACGATCGCGTAGAACGACGGGCGGCGCAGGGTCGGCAGCGCGGCGCCCAACGTCGCCACCGGGTCCACGGTGCTCACGTGCCGCCGGCTCGCCCCGACCACGTCGATCGTCACGCCACCCTCGCGGCCGGCCTCGAGGTCGCGCAGCAGCCGCGGGATCTCGCGCGGGATGCCGGCGCCCATGAGCACCCGGTCCACCCCGGCGATCATCGCGCCCAGGGCCGAGGTCGGCGTGCCCATCTGGATCTTCTCGAGGAAGTTGATGCCGATCAGCCCGTCGTGCCCCTCCTTGGCGAGCCACACCTCGACGAAGTTGCCGAGGATGCTCAGCTCCACGGCGGCCACGCTCGGGGTGACGGTGAGCGTCGGGTTGGGCCGGTACGGACGTCCCCCACGCCCGTCGGGACGGTAGTAGCGCTCGATCGCGCGCGCCGCCATGTCCTGGTCGGGAAAGTGCTCGAGGGCGCGACGGCGGTGACCGCCGGGATCCCCGTCCTGCAGCGAACGGGCCAGGACCGCATCGAGCGCGGTACCGGAGACGACGCCGAGCTGCCCCGTTCGGGCGACCGCACGTGCCAGACCCCAGGAGGAGACGGCCACGCCCATGCCCCCCTGGATGATCGTCGGGGCATCGGCGCGGCTCGTGGCCGCCTCGGGTGAGCTCATCGTCGAAACCTCCGGAGTCGTAACCTACGTGAACGTAGGTAATCTAGGATCGGCTCATCACCCCTGCATCCCCGATACCGCGATACGGACCGGTCACTTTGCTCCGAACGCTCGACCAGCCGGTTCGTAGAGATGCCATATACTCATCTCGAGTCCTCTGTGCTTCAGCTCACCCACGTTGTGATGCGCAAAACTGCAGTCGACTCTTGTATTGCCCCGCCATCTCTGTGAGTCTTGAGGAACAAGCACCGGACTCGGGACGTTGGTCCGTGTGCACCCACCGGGGGGTCCGAGGGCCGACGAGGGCCCCACGGCTCCCCGTACTCATGTCATCTCCTCCGCGAGATCACCGTTTTCGACACCGGTCCCGCCGCGCCCGGCAGGGACCTCCACAGCCGACGAAGGTCGGCGACGCAAGGCAAGGAGCATTCCGCATGGACTGGCGTAACCGGGCTGCATGTTTGGACGAGGACCCCGAACTCTTCTTCCCCATCGGCAACACCGGTCCTGCCCTCATGCAGATCGAGGAGGCCAAGGCCGTCTGCCGTCGATGCGAGGTGCAGGACACGTGCCTCAAGTGGGCGCTCGAGTCCGGCCAGGACGCCGGCGTCTGGGGCGGCCTGTCCGAGGACGAGCGTCGCGCGCTCAAGCGCCGCAACGCCCGCGCCCGTCGGGCCGGCTGAGAGCCGGGTCCCACACCGGGCCCCTCGACCTTCGGGGGCGACCGCTCATCTCGACGTCGACCGGCCGCATCGCGCGGCCGGTCGACGTCGTCGTGTGTGCGGCGTCGTCGTGGGTGCGGCGTCGTCGTAGGTGCCTGATCGTCGGGAGTGCCTGGTCGTCAGGGGGGCAGAGGCGTCGCGCGTGCAGAGGTAGCACCGACGGATCCCTCGGTGGACGGCGCTGCTCATCGCTCACATCGTCGCGACGCGCTCGGTCCCCGTGATCGGTCGCAGGCGCGCCTCGAACGTGGCGCGGGTGCCACCGCTCCGACGTGTCTCCCAGCGGATCCATCCCCGCAGGTCCTGCACGAGGGCGCTGACGATGCGAGTCCCGAGGCCCGAGCGCCCCGGACTGAACCCCTCGGGGAGACCGGCGCCGTCGTCCTCGACGTCGACGGTGAGGCGCTGCTCGTCCGCCACCCGACGGCGCGCGGCGCGGATGCGCACGACTCCCCCGCCGTTGCCGTCGAGCCCGTGTTCGACCGCGTTGTGCACGAGCTCGGTGACGACCATCGCCAGCGCGTTCGCGTCCTCGGCGGCGACCCTGCCGAAGCTGCCCTCGAACTCCCCGGTGACCGCGGCCCCCCGCCCCGCGACCTCGACGATCGAGGCGAACGCGCGGGAGACGATGTCGTCGAAGTCGACGGCCTCGTCGATCGTGCGGCTGAGCGTGTCGTGGACCAGCGCGATCGTGCCGATGCGCCGTTCGGCCTCGGCGAGCGCCTCCCGGGCGAGGTCGTCGTCGACCCGCCGCGACTGGAGGCGAAGCAGGGCCGCGACCGTCTGCAGGTTGTTCTTGACCCGGTGGTGGATCTCGCGGATCGTCGCGTCCTTGGTGAGCAGTTCCCGCTCCCGGCGCCGCAGTTCGCTCACGTCACGAACGAGGACGAGGGCCCCGACGCGTTCCCCGTTGTCGCTGAGCGGGACCGAACGGAGCGCGAGGTTGGTGCCCGAACCCTCGATCTCGGCGCGCATCGCGGCCTTGCCGGTGAGGACGAGCGGAAGGGACTCCTCGACGACGGAACGATCCTCGATTCCCTCGGTGACGATCCGGCTGAGGTAGTCGCCGAGCACCCGACCGTGCTCGCCGAAGCGGTGCAGCGAGGAGATGACGTTCGGACTCGCGTAGGTGATGATCCCGTCGAGATCGAGGCGCATCACCCCGTCCCCCACCCGAGGGGTTCCGCGACGACGATCGGCCGTGGCGCTCACCTGCGGGAAGTCTCCGGTGGCGATCATCCCGATGATCGTGTCGGCCGTCGCACGGTACGTCGTCTCCAGGCGGCTCGGGGAGCGCATCGCACCGAGGTTGGAGTGTCGCGTCATCACCGCGAGACAACGCCCGTCGCGCACGACGGGGATCGCCTCCTCCCGCAGGGGCATGTCGTTGAGCCACTCGGGCCGCTCCTCGACGACGAGGCGCCCCTCGGCGAGGCACCGCACGAGCAGCTGCGCCCGCCGGGGCCCGGCCGGCTGGCCGACCATGTCCTCGTAGAACACGAGCGGGCCGGTGTTCGGTCGCACGTGGGTGAGACACGTCCACGTGCCGAGGTCGGGCTCACGCACCCACAGGACGAGATCGGCGAAGGACAGGTCCGAGACGAGCTGCCAGTCCCCCACGAGGTGATGGAGCCAGTCGGCGTCCACGGCCGGCATCCCGACGCGTTCGAGGCTGCTGCTCAACGAGGGCATGCGTGACAGCCTAGCCAGGAAGACGCCGACGCCCACGGCGCCTCGTATGCGGGGCGATCCGCACACGAGGCGCCGTGGGACCCGGCCTGGCCGTGTCGTCAGTTGGTCGCGCTGCCCGAGCGCACGAGACCGCGCAACGTGCGCAGGGCGACCGAGAGGGGTGCGACCCCGGTCTCGTCGAGCTGGGTGATGCCCGAGATGGCCGTCCCGCTGCGCTGCAACGCCGCGGCGTTGGCCGCGCACCACTCGTCCAGGCGTTCGGCCGGGTCCTTGTCGGCGTCGGTGCTCTCGTCGACGACCCGCGTGAGCCCCTCGAGGACCGCGTAGAGATCGTCGCGCATCGCGCTGCGGGCGAGGGCGTCCCACCGGTCCTCTCGCGGCAGCCGCGCCACGCGGGAGAGCAGCACGTCGATGTCGAAGCGCTCCGAGGTGGCGAAGTAGAGCGCCGCGACCTCCTCGGGCCGGTGCCCGCGTTCGTGGGCGAGCTCGACGATGTCCAGGATGCTGAACTGGTCGAGCAGCGAGGCCGTGAGCGTGGCGAGCTCGCGCGGCACCCCGGCGTCGCCGTACCCCTGCGCGGCCCTCTCGAGACGCTCCCGCTCGGTCCCGATGAGCAGCTCGGCCACCCGCGGCCCGATCTGCTCGACGGCCCCACGGAACCGCTCGATCTCCGCCCCGACGTCGAGGACGGACGGGCGACTCTGGAGGAACCACCGCACCGTGCGGTCCATGAGCCGGCGGAACTCGAGGTAGAGGGTGGTCTGCGTGTCGGTCGAGACGACGTTGTCGAGTTCCTCCACCTGTCGGACGTAGGACCGCAGCCCGAAGACCTCGCGGGCGATGACGAACGCCCGGGCGATCTGCTCGACCGAGGCGCTGGTCTCCTCGATCGTGCGGTAGACGAACGTGATGCCGCCGCGGTTGACGATCGAGTTGGCCACCGAGTTGACGATGATCTCGCGGTGCAGCGGGTGCGAGCCGAGCCGGTCGCCGAACCGTTCCTGGATGGGCTCGGGGAAGTACTCCGCCAGGGTGCGGGCGAACCACGGCTCGTCGGGGAGGTCGCTCGCGAGCAGGTCGGTCTTGAGCGCGAGCTTGGCGTAGGCGACGAGGACGGCGAACTCCGGCGACGTGAGACCGCGCCCCTCGGCGACGCGCTGCTCGATCCGGGCGTCGCTCGGGAGGAACTCCAGTTCGCGGTCGAGCTCACCGCGCTCGGTGAGCCACTGCATGAACCGCTGGTGCATGCCGACCATCTGGTACTCCTGGCGGCGCGCGTTGCCGAGGAGCACGTTCTGCTCGTAGTTGTCGCGCAGCACCTTGGCCGCGACGTCGTCGGTCATCGAGGCGAGCAGCTCGTTGCGCTGCTTGAGCGTGAGGTCGTCCTCCCGCATGAGCCCCGTGAGGAGGATCTTGATGTTGACCTCGTGGTCGGAGGTGTCGACGCCCGCGGAGTTGTCGATGGCGTCGGTGTTGATGCGCACGCCGTGCAGCGCCGCCTCGATGCGGCCGAACTGGCTGGCGCCGAGGTTGCCGCCCTCGCCGACGACCCTGGCCCGCAGGTCGCGGCCGTCGACGCGGATCGCGTCGTTCGCGCGGTCGCCGATGTGGTCGTTGCTCTCGATCGACGCCTTGATGTAGGTGCCGATGCCGCCGTTCCACAGCAGGTCGACGGGGCTGAGCAGGGCCGCGCGGATGAGTTCGTTCGGGGTGAGCGAGGTGACGTCCTCCTCGAGGCCGAGGGCCGCCCTCATCTGCGGGGTGATCGTGATGCGCTTGGCGGTGCGGGGGAAGACCCCGCCGCCCTCGCTGATGAGCGAGGCGTCGTAGTCGGCCCAGGACGACCGGGGCAGGTCGAACAGGCGACGGCGCTCGGCGTGCCCGGTGGCGGCATCGGGGTCGGGGTCGACGAACACGTGCCGGTGGTCGAAGGCGACGACGAGGCGGATGTGCTCGGAGAGCAGCATGCCGTTGCCGAACACGTCACCGCTCATGTCACCGACGCCGACGACCGTGAAGTCCTGCGTCTGGGTGTCGTGGCCCAGCTCGCGGAAGTGGCGCTTGACGCTCTCCCACGCGCCGCGCGCGGTGATGCCCATGCCCTTGTGGTCGTAGCCCGCGCTGCCACCGGAGGCGAACGCGTCGTCGAGCCAGAACCCGTAGGACTGGGCGACGCCGTTGGCGATGTCCGAGAACTTCGCCGTGCCCTTGTCGGCGGCGACGACGAGGTAGGTGTCGTCGGGGTCGTGACGGACGACGCGTGGCGGCGGCACGACCTCCCCCTTGACGAGGTTGTCGGTGACGTCGAGCAGGCTCGAGATGAAGAGCTTGTACGCCTCGATGCCCTCGGCGAGCCACGCGTCGCGATCGGCCGGGTCGGGCAGCCGCTTGGCGACGAAACCGCCCTTGCTGCCCGTGGGAACGATGACGGCGTTCTTCACCATCTGTGCCTTGACGAGGCCGAGGATCTCGGTGCGGAAGTCCTCGCGCCGGTCGCTCCATCGCAGACCACCGCGCGCGACCTTGCCGAACCGCAGGTGCACACCCTCGACCCGGGGGCCGTAGACCCAGATCTCGAACATCGGCCGCGGCTCGGGCAGACCCGGGATCGCGCGGGGGTCGAGCTTGAGGCAAACCGTCTGCTTGAACGTCTCCCCGCCGTCGGGGGCCGTCGTGCGCTGGTAGAAGTTCGTGCGCAACGTTCCCCGCAGCACATCGAGGAAGGCCCGCACGATGCGGTCCTCGTCGAGGCTCGCGACGTCCTCGAGGGCCTTCATGATCGACTCGACGACCGCGTCCTGCGACGCACCGCGCGCCTGCACGTCATCGCCGGTCGGGTGGTCGGGGTCGAATCGCGCCTCGAAGAACTGCACGAGCATGCGGGCGATGTGCGCGTTCGTGCGCAGGGTGTCCTCGATGTACCGGTGGCTGAACGTCGTGCCCGCCTGGCGCAGGTACTTGGCGACGGTCCGGAGGATGACGACCTGCCGCCACGTCAGCCCGGCCGACAGGACGAGTGCGTTGAGACCGTCGCTCTCGGCCAGACCGGTCCACACCGCCTCGAACGCGTCCTGGAAGGCGGCGCGCACGCCCTCGGGGCCCTGGGTCCAGTACGACTCGCTCGGGGCGCGGAGGCCGAAGTCGTAGATGTGGGAGACACCCTCGCCCGCATCCCGCACCTCGTACGGACGTTCGTCGGTGACCTCCAACCCCATGTCGGCGAACACCGGCAGCACGGTGCTCAGGGTGAGGCTGCCGCGACGGTACAACTTGAGCCGCCGCTCGCCCTGGGGGGCGGACGCGGGCCGGTAGAGGTTGAGGTGGAAGTCGCCCTCCTGCCCGAGGTGCTCGAGATGCCGGATGTCGGAGACCGCGACCCGGGCGGAGAAGTCGGCCTTGTAGCCCTCGGGGAACCCGCGGTGGTACCGGGTGGCGAGCCGGCTGCCCTGCTCCTCGCCGTACTCCCCGCGCGCGGACTCGATGAGGTCCTCGTCCCAGGAACGCGTCGCGTCGATGAGCCGGCGCTCCAGTTCCTCGACGTCGACGTCGGGCAGTTCCCCGCCCGGGTCGACCCGGACGACGAAGTGCAGCCGGGCGAGGTGGGACTCCGAGACACGGGTCGTGTACTCGACGCTCGCGCCGTTGAAGGCCTCCTTGAGGAGAGACTCGATGCGCAGGCGCACGGGCGTCGTGTACCGGTCGCGCGGGATGTACACCAGGCACGACATGAAGCGGTTGTAGTCGTCCTTGCGCAGGAACAGCCGCGTGCGGCGCTGCTCACGCATGTGGACGACCGCGATGGCCGTCTCGGTGAGGGTGTCGACGTCCGCCTGGAACAGCTCGTCGCGCGGGTAGGTCTCGAGCACCCCGAGGAGGTCCTTGCCCAGGTGGGAGTCGGGCGAGAAGCCGCTGGCCTCGGTGATGCGCTCGACCTTCTCGGCCAGGTAGGGCACGGTGCGCACCGACCACGTGTAGGCGCTGGCCGTGAACAGCCCGAGGAAGCGGTGCTCACCGGTCACCTCACCGGCGTCGTCGAAGGTCTTGATGCCGACGTAGTCGAGGTAGGAGGCGCGGTGCACGGTGCTGCGGGAGTTGGCCTTGGTGATGATCGCGAGGGTCTTCTCGCGGGCCTTCTCGGCCACCGGCCCCTCGGGCAGGACGCTGGCCCGCTCGAGGGAGTCGGCGGAGTCACCGCCGTGCCGGCCCAGCAGGCCCAGCCCGGTGTCGGGCACGGGGGCCTGGGCCGGTCGGCCGTCGCTCTCGGTGAGGCGGTAGCGGCGGTAACCGAGGAACGTGAACTGCCCCGAGGCCATCCACTCGAGCAGTCCGCGCACCTGGTCGACCTGCTGCGGATCGATCCCGGTCGGCGGGTTCTCCTGCAGCTCGCGCGCGACCTCGGCGGCCTGCTCCGACATGCTCGGCCAGTCCTCGACCGCGAGTCGCACGTCGTCGAGGATGCGCAGGATCGACCGGCGCAACCGCTCGCGCTCCCCCGCGTCGCTCTCGCGGCCGATCTCGATGTGCATCCACGACTCCGCGAGCACACCGGCCTCGTCGCGGGGGGCGTCGACGCCCTGGTCGAGCACCTCCTGCAGGACGCCTTCCGCGTCGCGCCGCACGACCATCTGCGGGTGGACGAGCAGACCCAGGACGCGGCCCTGACGGGCCAGCTCGGCGGTGACGGAGTCCACGAGGAACGGCATGTCGTCGGTGACGATCTCGACGACCGTGTTGCCCGTCGACCACCCCTCCTGCTCCACCGAGGGGGTGAAGACCCGCACCTGCGGGCAGCCGCGCTGCCGCTGGTAGGCGAGGACCCGATGCGACAGCGCGGCTCCGGCGAGATCCTCGGGGCGCCGCGTGAGGAGTTCCTCGGTGAGCATGTGCCGGTAGTACCTCGTCAACAACAGCTCGGAGGTCTCTCCCTCCTGCCGCTCGACCAGCGCCGCGGCCGAGCCCAGCAGTTGTTGCCGGGATTCCTCCATCGAGGTCGCCATCGTCCTCTTCCCTTCCCTCACACGTCGTCGTGCCCGTCCTCCGATGCTATGAGCGCGTCTCCGGTCCTGCCCGCCGTTCGAGGAAACCGACCTGGTGACGGGGTGAGGACTACCCTGGGGCCGTGGAGAACACCGTCCCCGGGGGGACCGTCGCCGACGTGGCCCGCGACGCCCTCGCGCTGCTCCGCTCCGCGTCCCCCGACACCGGCGACGACACCACCCAGCTGGCCCTCGACGACGCCCTCGACGCTCTCGAGGACCACCTCGTGGTCCTCGCGCAGGAGTGTCCCGGATGAACCCCGAGACCGGCTCGGCCACCCCCGACGCGGCGTCCTGCGCCGCCCTCGGCGCGGGACTTCGTCGTGAGGCGCGACGGTTGCAGGAGGCGTGCGCGGAGGCGGGCACGGAGGATGGCCGGGGTGCCGATGCGACCGACCGCGTCGCCGAGGCGATGGAGCGCCTCGGCGGGGCGCTGGAGAATTTCGCCGTCGCCGTCCGGGGCGCCCGCCCGACCCGCCCCGGTCTCGCCCACCCGCAGACGACCCTGCGGGCCGTGGCGCGTGAGGTCGGCGAGCGTCTGCACCCCACACCGCTACGGTGAGTCCATGCTGCGCGAGAGGATGCACTACGACGCCGACCCCGCCACCGTGTACGCGATGCTCACCGATCGCGACTTCCAGGGCGAGGCGATGGCGGCCACCCATGCGCGCGACCACGCCGTCGAGGTCGAGGACCTGTCGGAGGCGGGCGCGGGGTCCGGAACCGGGGGCGGCGAGGCGGACGTGGCCCCCGCCCGGCGCGTGACCACCCGCCGCACCCTGCCGACGACCGACGCCCCGGACGTCGTCCGCCGGTTCGTCGGCGACGGGGTCACCGTCACCCAGATCACGACCTGGGGCCACGCCGGCCCGGACGGGTCGCGGGAGGCGACGTCGACCGCCGAGATCGGGGGCGTCCCGGTCGAGGCCGCCGGCACGATGCGCCTCGAGCCCGCGGGCGGCGGCACGGACCACGTCGTCGAGGTCTTCCTCACCTCGCGGGTCCCCCTCATCGGGGGACGGATCGTCTCCTCCGCCGAGCCGTTCGTCGCCCACGCTCTCGACGCCGAACACCGAGCCGGCATGCGTCACCTCGCGCGCGGCTGAGTCGCCCGGATCCTCGACGGGTCCGGCCGGCCGGGTCGGACAGGGCCGGGGTCGGAGTCGGACAGTCTGGTCAGGCCCCGAGGTAGGCGAGCACGTCGTCGATCTCGGTCACGTCGTACCAGAGGAGTTCCTCGTCCGGCGGCGCGTCGTGCTCGGCGACGTGGAAGGAGACGACCGAGGAGACCGGCACCGGGCCGGGATCGACGCGGGGGTCGCCCTCGGGGCCCGCGCCGGTGTCGGGCACGTCCGCGGCGATGACGACGACGACCTGCCCGGCCTCGCGCAACGCGGCCTCGGCGAGGAGGGCGGCCTCGTACTCGAGGTCCTCCTCGTCGGCGCCCGGGTCGGCGCCCCGCATCCCCGACGTGACGACGTATCCGGGCGCGGTGACCACGCCCGTGTCCTTGAGCGTGCGCACCCCGGCGGGACCGGCCGCCAGATAGATCCGCATCTCAGGCCTGCCCCATCCCGGGACGCAGGTGGACGCCGAGGTCGACGTCCTCGGCCCCCACGCTCGCGGCGAGTTCGACGAGGGCCTCGGGGATGCCCGCGGCGAGGACCTCGAGATCGGTCATCGCCGCCCGGTCGGCGTTGAGGCCGATGAAGACCTCGCCGTCGTAGCTCGTGAGGCCGACCGCGACGGCCTGACCCCGCAGGAGGGGGATGACCGGGTAGGTGGCGATCATGCGCGAGGAGCCGACGTACAGGGGCCGCTGCGGCCCCGGCACGTTGGTGACGACGAGGTTGAACATGCGCCGGGAGACCGCGCCGGCCACCCGGGCACCGAGGTGGTGCAGCGTCGGCGGGGCGAACCCCGCGATGCCGGCGAGGGTGCCCGCCGACAGCGCCCTGGAGCTGCGCGCCTGGTGTCTGGTCTGGTGGGCGATGCGTTCGAGGCGCAACCGGCTGCTCGGCTCCCCGACGGGCAGGTCGACGAAGCAGGCGACGACCTGGCTGGAGGAGACGCTGCGGCCCCCGGTCTCGGTGTCGACGCCGCCCTCGGCGATGCTCACCGGCACCATCGCACGCACCGTCGTCGCCGAGTGCACGGGTTCTCCGCGGGCCTGCAGCCACGCCCGCAGCCCACCGGTGACGGCCGTGAGCGCGACGTCGGTGACCGTGACGTCGACGGGTCGACGAGCCCCGGCCATCGCGTCACGCACGGCGCGGTAGTCCTGGAGGTTCGTGCGCACCATGCGGTACCGACGTGGGGCCCGCACGCGGGAGGTGTTGAGCGCGGTCGTGGGCGCCGGGCTCGCCGCGGTGCGCGCCGCCTCGGTGACGACGCCCCCGAGACCGCCGAAGGCGCGTCGGGCGAGATCCCCGGCCGACCCGACGATGCCCCCGCGCACCCGTTCGACGACGGTGACGGGCCGCCGGACGACCTCCGACGCGGCGTCGAGGAGGAGGTGCAGGTCGCCGGGCTCTCGGCGCGGCAACCATTCCGGGGCGCTCGGCCTCTCGCGCAACGGCTCGGTGTCGAGCAGGAGGTGACCGATGTCGACGGCCGTCACGCCGTCGACGAGCGCCTGGTGCGTCTTGGTGACGAGGGCACGCCTGCCGCCCTCGAGCCCCTCGACGACGTACAGCTCCCACAGCGGGTGCTCACGGTCCAGCGGACGGCTCTGGATGCGCGCGACGAACTCCCCGAGCTGCTCATCGGTGCCCGGCGCCGGGAGGGCGGATCGACGCACGTGGTAGGAGATGTCGAAGTCGACGTCGTCGACCCACACCGGCCCGGAGAGTCGCCCCGGCAGCTCGCGCACGCGTTGCCGGTAACGGGAGTTCTCGCCGATGCGCTCGGCGACGAGGTCCATGAGGGCGTCGTGGTCGAGCACGGGGGTCCTGCGCCGGGCACGCCGTTCGAGGATGATGACCGACCCGACGTGCATCGTGGTCGAGTGGTCCTCGAGGTAGAGGAACGAGGCGTCCAGAGGGCTGAGGCGATCGAGCACGACCTCATCGTGCCACGAGCGCCCCCGCCCCGGTCGGACGCGCGACGTGCCCGGGGTCACGCCACCCCCGGTGCGCCGACCACCCACAGGCGGCCGGGTGTGGGCACCCGGGCCGGCCCGTCCCGCGCCCATACTTGACATCGGCAGCGCTCCCTCGGACCCGGCACCCGTCACTCGGCCGGTCCGCCGTGGCGTGCTGCCCGCCCCCTCGCCCTCTCGCCCCCAGGAGCCCTCGTGTCCACGGCCCCCGTTGCCCCGCACCACGACGACGAGCCGACCCGGGGCACGCCGTTCACCCCCATCGTCGTGCGCTCGCTCGCCGACCTCCCCGTCCCCCGGGCGACGTCACCCGTCGGCGCTCCCGGGTCGACCGGTCGGCGGCTCCGGCTCGTCGACGACTTCGGGCCGGTCCACACCGAACTGTCCGCCCTGCCGGATCCCGCCCTGTGGTTGCGGGGTGTGGCCGTGGCGGTGTTCGAGGCCTCGACGGGGGCGCGGCAGGTCACCCAGGTGATGCGGTTCTGCTCGCCCGAGGTGTACGACTCCGTCGTCCGACGGTCCGGACGCGCCGCGCGCCGGGGCGGGATCACCCGCCGACCGGTGCGGCTGCGCAGCGTGCACGCCTGCGCACTGCCCGGGCACAGCTCGGTCGTCGAGGCGTGCGCGGTCATCGACGATCACCGGCGCGTGCGCGTCCTCGCCCTCCGGCTCGAGGGACTCGACGGCCGGTGGCTCGTCACCGCGTGCGAGATGGGCTGAGCCGCGCCTCGGCGGCCCTTCTCAGCGCCCCTTCTTGCGCTGGGCGCGCTTGGCGGCCCGCCTGCTCCGCCGGTCCTGACGGCTGTCGTCGTCCCGCTCCTCCACCGAGCCGTCCTCCGACGGCGCCGAGTAGTGCAGGCGCTCCTTGCGCGGGCCGTCGAGACCGCCGCCGTGGATCGCGACACCGGGGTCGTCGGTGTCCTCCTCCTCGGGCGGGAGCTGGCTCTCGTCGATCTCGACGTCGACGTTGAAGAAGTAGCCGACCGACTCCTCCTTGATGCCCTCGAGCATCGCGTTGAACATCTGGTACCCCTCGCGGGAGTACTCGACGACGGGGTCGCGCTGCGCCATGGCGCGCAGACCGATGCCCTCCTGCAGGTAGTCCATCTCGTAGAGGTGCTCGCGCCACTTGCGGTCGAGGACCGAGAGGATCACGCGCCGCTGCACCTCGCGGGTGCCGCGCGGGCCGAGCTGGGCCTCGCGCTCGTCGAACGCGCGGTGGGCGTCGCTGAGCAGTTCGTCCTTGAGCACCTGGGCGTCGACGCCGTTGAGGCCGCCCGAGGAGTCGAGCACCTCGTCGAGGGTGACGCCCATCGGGTACAACGTGCCGCACGCCGTCCACAGCTCGGCGAGGTCCCAGTCCTCGGCGAACCCCTCGGCCGTGGCCGCGGTGACGTAGCCCTCGACGACGTCGGTGAGGAAGTCGCGCATCTGCTCGGTGAGGTCCTCGCCCTCGAGGACCCGGCGCCGGTCGGCGTAGATGACCTTGCGCTGGGTGTTGAGCACGTCGTCGTACTTGAGGACGTTCTTGCGGATCTCGAAGTTGCGACCCTCGATCTGGGTCTGGGCGCTCTGGATGGAGCGGCTGACGAGCTTGGACTCGATGGCCTCGGAGTCGTCCATGCCCGAGTTCGCCATGAACCGGTCGACGAGCCCGGCGTTGAACATCCGCATGAGGTCGTCCTGCAGCGAGAGGTAGAAGCGGGACTCCCCCGGGTCGCCCTGACGGCCGGACCGTCCACGCAACTGGTTGTCGATGCGGCGGGACTCGTGGCGCTCGGTGCCGAGCACGTACAGACCACCGAGCTCCGTGACCTCGTCGTGCTCCTTCTCGACCGCACGTTCGGCCGCCTCGAGGGCGGCGTCCCACGCCGCCTCGTACTCCTCGGGGGTCTCCTCCGGGGAGAGGCCCCGCTCCTTGAGGGCGGCGACGGCGCGGAACTCGGAGTTGCCGCCGAGCATGATGTCGGTGCCTCGACCGGCCATGTTCGTCGCGACGGTGACCGCGCCCTTTCGGCCCGCCTCGGCGACGATGTTCGCCTCGCGCTCGTGGTGCTTCGCGTTGAGCACCGCGTGCGGCACCCCGCGCTTGTCGAGCTCGTTGCTGAGGTACTCGCTCTTCTCGACGCTCGTCGTGCCGACGAGCACCGGCTGGCCCTTGTCGTGGTGCTCGACGATGTCGGCGACGACGGCGTCGAACTTCGCCTTCTCCGTGCGGTACACGAGATCGGCCTGGTCGCGGCGGATCATCGGCCGGTTGGTGCGGATGGGCACGACGCCCACCTTGTAGATCTGGTGCAGCTCCGCGGCCTCCGTCTGGGCCGTCCCGGTCATGCCGGAGATCTTCGCGTAGAGGCGGAAGTAGTTCTGGAGGGTGATCGTCGCGAGGGTCTGGTTCTCGTTCTGGATCTCCACCCCCTCCTTGGCCTCGATGGCCTGGTGCATGCCCTCGTTGTAGCGACGGCCCCGCAGGATGCGGCCGGTGTGCTCGTCGACGATGAGGATCTCGCCGTCGATGACGACGTAGTCCTTGTCGCGCTTGAAGAGTTCCTTGGCCTTGATCGCGTTGTTGAGGTAGCCGATGAGCGGGGTGTTGACGGCCTCGTAGAGGTTGTCGATGCCGAGGAGGTCCTCGATCTTCTCGATGCCCGGCTCGAGGATGCCGACGGTCTTCTTCTTCTCGTCGACCTCGTAGTCGCCCGTCGAGGGGATGCCCCGCATGCGGTCGGCCGGCGTGCCGCGGTCGAGGTGGCGGACGAGGCGTGCGAACTGGGTGTACCACTTCGTCGCCGCGTCCGAGGGGCCCGAGATGATGAGCGGCGTGCGGGCCTCGTCGATGAGGATCGAGTCGACCTCGTCGACGATGGCGAAGTTGTGACCGCGCTGCACGAGGTCGGCGGTCTGCCAGGCCATGTTGTCGCGCAGGTAGTCGAAGCCGAACTCGTTGTTCGTGCCGTAGGTGATGTCCTTGGCGTACTCGACCCGCCGCTGCGCCGGGGTCATGTGCGAGAGGATGACGCCGGTCTCGACGCCGAGTGCGCGGTGCACGCGACCCATGAGCTCGGACTGGTACTCGGCGAGGTAGTCGTTCACCGTGACGACGTGGACGCCCTTGCCCGAGAGGGCGTTGAGGTAGCTCGGGAGCGTCGCGACGAGGGTCTTGCCCTCACCGGTCTTCATCTCCGCGACATCGCCCTGGTGGAGGGCCGCCCCGCCCATGATCTGGACGTCGAAGTGGCGCTTGCCGAGGGTGCGCTTGCTCGCCTCCCGCACGGCCGCGAAGGCCTCGGGAAGGAGCGAGTCGAGGGACTCCCCGTCCGCGACGCGCTTGCGGAAGACGTCGGTCTCCTCCCGCAGCTCGGCGTCGGTCAGCCGTTCGAAGTCCTCTTCGATGGCGTTGACCTGGGCCGCGATGCCCTCGAGGCGCCGGATGACGGCACCTTCCCCGGCACGCAGGATTCGGTCGACGATCTTGGGCACGTGCGGACTCCTTGCGCATGGGTTCGGCGCCTGGACCGATGCGTTGGGTCCGGCGCCGTACTCGGTGGTTCCTCCAGCGTAAAGCCTCCGCGGGTCAGATCCCGTCACCCCGGGGGCTCGGCGAGACGCATCAGCCCACCTCAAGGACGTTGCGGTCCGGGCCGATCCGCCGGGTCGGGAGGGTTCTCGGCCCGCGGCCGAGGCTCGATCAGCGGCGGACGAGGTCGGCGTAGTCGGCGTGCTTGTCGATCCACCCGGCGTAGAACGAGCACGACGGGATCACGCGACGGCCCTGGGCACGCGCGTCGTCGAGACTCGTGCGGGCGAGTGCCGAGGCCACGCCGCGGCCGCCGAACTCCGGCTCGGTGACGGTGTGCGGAAACTCGACGACCCCCTCCGACTCGCGGAACGCCGCGAACCCGGCGAGTCGGCCGTCCAGCCAGGCCTCGTAGCGCCCGGCCGAGTCGTTCCTGCGGACCTGTACGTCGTCGCTCATGTCTCCCAGGGTGTCACGCCGCGCCGGAGACGCGCCCCACGGCCACCCCCGCGAGCCCGAGGAACCGCGCCAGCGCGTCGAGTTCGCCGGCGAGACGGACGGCGGCGTCGGTGTCGTAGGCACCCGGTTCCCAGTGGATCGCCTGGGCCCGGAGCACCCCGGCGGCCCGGTCGGCCTTGGCGTCGACCCGCGCGACGAGGGCGTCGTCGAGCAGGAACGGCAACACGTAGTAGCCGTGGACGCGCTGCGCGGCGGGCACGTAGATCTCGAGCCGGAAGTCGAACCCGAACAGCGCGCGGGTGCGGTCGCGCTGCCAGACAAGGGAGTCGAACGGACTGAGCAGAGCGGCCACCGCGGGGCGGCGGCGGGGCAGGGCGGCGTCGCGGTGCAGGTAACAGGGCCGGCGCCACCCCTGCACCCGCACGGGGACCAGGACGCCCTCCTCCACGAGGCGCGGGATCGCGGGTGCGGCCTGGGCCGGGGACAGGCGCATGTAGTCGCGCAGGCACTGGGCACTTCCCACCCCGAGGGCGCGAGCGGAGATCTCCACGAGCGCGGCGAGGGCGTCGTCCTCCGCGACGGGGTGGTTCCCGTGGGGTCCGGTGGCGACGACCTCGGCCGGGAGCACGGCCTCCGGCACGGCGTAGCGACGCTCGAACCGGATCGTGCGCCCCGCGCTCGTGATCCGACCCGTCCAGAAGAGGTGTTCGAGGGCGGCCTTGACCACCGACCAGTTCCATCCCCACCCCTCGCGGGGGCGCGGGACGTCGTGTGCCAGTCGCGTCTCGAGCCCGCGGGCGGTGATCGGTCCGACCCGTCGCACCTCGGCCAGCACGTCCTCGACGATCTGCGGGTGCCGGGCGGCGACGCCCTGCATGCTCCCCCACGAGTCCTCCGCCCGTCGCATGCGGAACCCGAACAGCGGCCACGTCTCGCACGGAACGAGGGAGGCCTCGTGCGCCCAGTACTCGACGACGTGCCGTGAGCCGGCACGATCGCGCAACCGGTCGAGGCGGGCCGTGTCGTAGGGGCCGAGGCGGGAGAAGAACGGCAGCCGATGGCTCCGCGTGACGACGTTGACCGAGTCGATCTGGACGGCCCCGACGCGGTCGGCGACAGCCCGCAGATGGGCGGGGCGCACCTCGCCCCGGGGTCGGAACCGGGCGCCGAAGCCCTGCGCGGTCAGCGCGATCCCCCGTGCCTCCCGGAGCGAGAGGTCCGTGCTCACGGCGCCCGGTGTTCCCGCTGCTCCCGGCGCACCGCGAACAGTGCCGCCTCGGTGCGCGAGTGCAGACCGAGTTTCTCGAGGAGGTTGTGCACGTGGTTCTTCACCGTGTTCTCGCTGATGAACAGGCGGGCGGCGATCTCCTTGTTCGTGAGCCCCTCCCCGAGCACGCCGAGCACCTCGCGTTCGCGTTCGGTGAGCGGGGGGCGCGGATCCTCGCGGGTCTCGCCGCCGACGAGCGCGGAGAACTCCGCCAGCAGCGTCGAGGTGAGCGCCGGGGAGAGCAGCGACTCCCCGGCGCACACCGCGCGGATGCCGTCGATGATCTGCTCCGCCGGCGCATCCTTGAGCAGATACCCCTTGGCCCCGGCGCGAAGTGCCGCGACGAGATCCTTCTCGTCCTCGGAGGTCGTGATCATGATGACGCGGGCGCCGAGGCCGAGATCGCGGATGCGGCGGCACGCGTCGATCCCGTCACCGCCCGGCATCCGGATGTCCATGAGGACCACCTCGGGGCGTGTCGCCGCCACCGTCTCGACCGCGTCGACGCCGTTCGCCGCCTCACCGACGATGAGCAGGTCGTCCTCGGTGCCGAGCACCATCTCCAGACCCCGCCGGTAGAGCATGTGATCGTCGACCACGACCACGCGGATCGGTTCGCCGGCGGCCTCCCCACCGGTGGGGAGCGGGTCAACGCTGGTCACGCCGCCATCATGACATGCCGCGGGGGTGGGCCGACATGATGCCTGCCCACCCCCGCGTCGTGCGAGCCGTGCTCCGTCAGACCGCCGCGGCCTCCTTGGGCTCGGCGGAATCGACCTCGAGATGGATGACCCCGTAGGACCAGCCGCGGCGCCGGTAGACGACGCTCGGCCGACCGCAGTCGACGTCGTGGAACAGGTAGAAGTCGTGCCCGACGAGTTCCATCTCCGAGAGGGCCTGCTCGAGGGTCATCGGCGTCGAGGTGTGGGTCTTCTCGCGCACACCGATCGGGGAGTCGCCCTGCGCGGCGATGCGGTCGCTCGCGTCGAGCGGCTCCTCGGCCTCCTCGGTCCGCGCCTGCGCCGGCGACGGCTCCGGACCGCCCATCTGCGCGACCTGCAGTCCGGCGACGGCATCGGCGAAGTCGGGGGCACCGCGGCGGCGGGAGACCTTGCGCCGGTCACCGACGCGACGGAGTCGCTCGGTGAGCTTGTCGAGGGCCATCTCCAGAGCGGCGTACTTGTCCTCCGAGGAGGCCTCCGCACGGACGACGGGGCCCTTCGCGAGGCACGTGATCTCGACCCGCTCGGTGCCCTTGGGGGCACCGCGGGTGGTCTCGTGACTGAGCACGACCTCGACGCGTTGGGTGCGGGGGGCGAGTTGCTCGACCTTGGTGAGCTTCTCCTCCAGCGCCTCGCGGAAGCGATCGGAGATCTTGATCTGACGGCCGGTGACGACGATTTCCACGGGATTCCTCCTGTGATCGGTGATGACGGGCTCGCGCGAGCCCGGCGAGCGACTGCCTCATCACCTCCTTCGTCGAACGACGCCGGTGTGGGCGTGAAACGCGGTGTGGGAGCACCAGGCTCACCACCACCGCGAGGGGTTACGACGGGGCGCCCGACGGACGAGCGCCCCATCTGAAACGGTAGTCGACGAACACGTGACGGGAAAGGACAAACGACGAAGTCCACGCACGCATGTGCTCATGTCGCGACCCGCGAGCAGCCACGAGGCGGGGGTGTCCACGGTGTGGCGTGGGAGCCGGGATCAGCCGAGGCCCCGAGGGTCCGGCGAGGGGTGCACCGGTGCGCGAGGTGGGAGGGCCGGCCGCCCGGCCGGCCACCACCACGGGCGCGCCCCCGCGAGCGACGAGACCGTCGGGCAGGTCGACGGGGGCGGGTGCTCGTCTCACGGTCGGCGTGCGGCCGGCGTGGCGGCGAGCGCGACGACGGCGACCGGCCTCGCGCCCGCCTCCCGCAGCACCCGCACGCATTCGCGCACCGTCGCGCCCGTCGTCACGACGTCGTCGACGACGAGCACGTCCCGGCCCACCGACACCTGGGGACGAGCGAGGGGACGAGCGAGGAGGAACGCATGGTCGGTGTTGCGGGCGCGTTCGGTCCGCGACAGACGGGCCTGGTCGCCGACCCGCCGGGCGTGCCGCAGCACCGGGGTCCACACGCACGAGCGGCCGGTGAGGACGTCGAGGTCGGCGAGCGCCGCCCGCACGAGGAGGTGGGTGGGGACGTCGCCCCGCTCGCGTCGCGACCGGGGCGAGGAGGGTGCGGGGACGATCGGCACCACGGGCCCGAGCTCCGGACGCATCGCCATCGCGGTGAGGAGCGCGGCCCGGAGGGGTGGGGCGAGGACCCCGATGAGGTCACGCCGACCGTGGTCCTTGAAATCGACGAGACAGCGGCGCACGACACCCTCGTACGCTCCTGCCACGACCACGGGGCCGTCCGGCGCACACGCCGAACCGGCCCGCCCCGCGACGATCCGGGGACGGGCGGTCGCACGCGCCAGCACTGCGCGGCACTCGGGGCACCACGGGGTGCCGACGGCCCCACACCCGCCGCAGACCGACGGCAGCGCGAGGTCGGCCACGGCCCCGATCGCGCGCATCGGCCAGGCCGCCCACCGGAGCACGTCCGAGGACGGCATTCGCGGCGCCGACGTCCCCCGTGGCGCGGCGGCGGGGTGGCGGGGACTCACGGGTCCACCCTCCCGCGGTCGCCGCCCGGCGGGATCGGGGCGACGCCGCGCTGTGGACGACGACGCGGGACCTCAGGACCCGGGGACGATGAGGTCGTCGGCGGTCGCGTGCTGCTGCCACGTGCCGTCGACCCGGCGCCACACGCCACGGTCGGCGGTGAGCACGATGACGCCGCGGACGCCGCCGGAGGTGATGATCTCGTCGACGTCCTGCACCGGCGGTAGGAGTTCGACGGGCGCTCCGAGCGGGAGCATGACCGGGCGGAGGTCGCTGCCCTCCCACGACGCGACGGCGGCGAGGGAGCCGTCGTCGGCCCACGCGAGATCGCGCATCGTCGAGAGCCCGGTGGCGATCCGCCACGGGCTGCCGAGGGCGATGGGGGCTCCGTCCTGCCCGAGCACGATGCCCGCGACGTAGACCGAGGACGTGCCCGAGGCATCGGTGAGGGACACGGCGAGGCGGCGGCTCCCGGGCGAGGCCCGGACCTCCGTGATCGAGCCCTTGAGCCAGGCCGCCGTGAGCGCGGTCGGCGCCGACGTCGGGGTCGACCCGCCCCCGAACCACCAGATCCGCGGACGTCCCCGGGTGTCGACGCCCCCGACCCAGGTGCGTCCGCGCTTGTCCATCGACGGCTGGGTGAGCGAGGACCCGAACGGCTTGGGCTGCCCCGCGCCGCTCTTAGTCCACCGGTGCACCGAGACGCGATCGCGACCGACGGCGGTCACCTCACGCATGTCCGGGGAGATCGCCAGGGACTCCCACTTCTTGGGCACCTTCGGCAGCGGCACGTCGACGGCACGTTGGTTCTCGCCGCCGCGCAGCCACCCGGTGAAGTCGACGGCCTGAAGTTGCTCCCCGTCCCGGATGACGAGGGCCGGGGCCGCGGTCGATCCGGCGTCGTAGCCCAGCTGGCCGAGGCTCGTCGGGGCCCCGTCGACCCCGAGGATCTTGAGCGGTGCCCCGTCGACGGTGATCGACACCCCCGAGACACCCGGCACCTGCCGCAACGTCGAGAGCATCTGTGCCCAGGCGGCTCGACGTCCGTCGGTCGTCGCCTCCAGGGCGGAGGAGGTGAGTTCGACGTGCGCGATCTGATCGATGATCGGGACGGATTCCACGGCGAGATCGGTGCCCGGCGGGAACGCGGTGACCGCCGCCCCCTCGAGGTAGTCGGGGACGGGGGCGAGCTGGGCTCGCGCGAGGCTCGTCGCGAGGCCGGTCCACGTGCGGGAGGTGACCGCGTCCGGTCGCAGGGGGAACCAGCGGTAGTCGGTGACGAGGGTGCGGTCCCGGGGATCGGCGTAGGTGATCGTCATCTGCCGGAAGGACCGCTCGAAGTAGAAGCTGCTGAGCCAGGTGCCGAACCCCTCGGGGAGTCGGGAGATGCGCCACTCCCCCTGCACCTTGGTGAGACCGATGGTGGCGGCGGTGACGGCGCCCGGGGAGGCGGCGAGGTACCTCCCGGTGTCGTCGACCCGGGCCGCGAGCGGCACGTTGAGGGAGACGGTGTCACCGCTGACCTGCACGGTGAGCTTGCGGGAGTCGGTGTACACCGTGACCCCGCTCCGGGGTTGCCAGGAACTCGACGCCGCGCTCGTGAGGTAGGCGCGGGACGCCGCGTAGTCGTCGTCGGGCGACCCGCCCGCGGCGAGGAAACCCTGGACGATCTGTGCCGGTGAGGCGCCCGGCGTCGGCGGTTCGAACTGCAACCTGATGGGCTGGTACTCGGGGGCCTGGACCTCGAGTCCGCGTTGCACGCCGCTGGTGTTCGGCAACCCCCCGCACGCCGCGAGGACCAACGCGAGGGCGACGACGAGAAGCCTCCGGACGAACGTCATCGTTCGCTCCCCTCGGTCGTGGTGGGGGCCGCCGCGGCGTCGCCGGGGCCCGCCTCGTCGTCGTGGTCCTCCCCACCCTGCGCGGTGTCGTGGGGGGTGGCCGCCAAGGACGCCGGCGGTTCGAGGGGGAGCGGCGGCTGCTCGACGGTGCCTCCCGCGGTGCGCGGCAGGACGAGGCGGAACCGGGAGCCCTGGCCCGGCGCTCCCCACGCCTGCAGGCGGCCGTGGTGGAGGTGGGCGTCCTCGAGCGAGATCGCGAGGCCGAGCCCGGTGCCCCCGGTCGTGCGCTTGCGCGAGGGGTCGGCGCGCCAGAACCGGTTGAACACGAGGTCGGCCTCGCCCGGTTTGAGGCCGATGCCCTGATCGGCGACGACGACGGCGACGGAGGCCTCGTCCGAGGCGAGTTCGATCGTCACCGGGCGCCCCTCCCCGTGCTCGATCGCGTTGACGAGCAGGTTGCGCAGGATCCGCTCGACCCGTCGCGAGTCGACGGCGGCCTCCCGGGGCTCGTCGTCGCCGACGAGGACGATCTCGCTGCCCTTGGCCTGCGCGAGCTGGTCGTTGGCGGACACGACGCGGGCGACGAGCACCCGCAGGTCGACGGGATCGGCCTCGAGGGCGGCGCCGCCGGCGTCGAAGCGGCTGATCTCGAGCAGATCGGTGAGGAGGGCCTCGAAGCGCTCCACCTGCGTGTGCAGCAGCTCGGCGGTGCGTTCGACGACGGGGTCGAACTCGGAGCGCTGGTCGTAGATGAGGGCCGAGGCCATGTGGATCGTCGTGAGCGGGGTGCGCAGCTCGTGCGAGACGTCGGAGACGAACCGTTGCTGCACCCGCGAGAGGGTCTCGAGCTGGTGGATCTGGTTCTGCAGGTGCTCGGCCATGTCGTTGAACGCCGTGGCGAGCCGGGCGATGTCGTCCTCGCCGCGCACGAGCATCCGCTCGTTGAGGTGACCGTCGGACAGCCGCGTCGCGACCTCCGAGGCCTGGCGGAGCGGATCGACGACGACCCGGGTGACGACGAAGGACAGCAACCCCAGGGCACCCACGAGGGCGATCGACCCGACGACGAACACGCGCCAGATCACCTGCATGATGTCCTGCTCGCGGTGCATGGGGAACAGGTAGTACAGCTCGTACGGGCCCGCGTCGGGGATCTGGATCTGGGTGCCCACGACGACCGCGGGGACGGTGCCGCCGCCGGTCGGGTACGGCACGATCTGCACCTGCTGGTGGGTCGGGTCGGCCGAGACCGCCCGCCGCAGCTCGGTGGGGATCACCTCGAGCGACACCCCGAAGTAGGCGGTGGGATCGGTCGTCGGGGCTCGCTCGTTGTCGATGGCCCTCGTGAGGATGAGCGTGCGCGTCTGGTCCGGGCTCTGCGCCTCCTGCTGGGTGACGACGTCGAACGCGATCTGCTGGACGCTCACGTCGGTCTCGCCGTTGGGGGCGAGCTTGGCCCGCATCTCGTGCGCGCCGTTCGCCGCCTCGACCTGGGACGTCTCGATCCGCGTCTCGACCAGGCCGTTCGCCACCCGGGAGTACAGGAACGACTGCAGGGCGACGACGACCACCGTGCCGAGCAGGAGCGTCGTGAGCACGACCCGGAACTGAAGGCTCGTCCGCCACAGACGCCGTGTGTCGGCGACGGCCCGCCCACAGAACTCCCGGAGCCGGCGCAGGGCCTTGCCGAGGCCGTTCGTGCGGCCCTCCCCCGTCGCCTCGGCGGCGGTGGCGCCGGTGGTGCCCGTCGTGCGCCCGGCGTCCGCCGGGTCCGGCCTCTCCGCGACGGCGTCGTCCTCCTCGACGACCACGCCGTGGAGGACGTCCGGGGTGTCCCCGTCGACGTCACCGGCGCGATGACGGGAGTCGGGGACGGACCCACCGGCGCCGGAGGCGACGGAACTCAGGCCGGGCCTGCCTTGTACCCGACGCCGCGGACCGTGAGCACGATCTCGGGGTGCTCGGGGTCCTTCTCGATCTTGCTGCGGAGCCGCTGGACGTGGACGTTGACGAGTCGCGTGTCACCGGCGTGCCGGTAGCCCCAGACCTGCTCGAGCAGCACCTCGCGCGTGAACACCTGCCACGGCTTGCGGGCCAGTGCGACGAGCAGGTCGAACTCGAGCGGCGTGAGCGACAGGGGCGCGCCGTCGCGCTTGACGGAGTGACCGGCGACGTCGATCGACAGGTCGCCGATGGACAGGCGCTCGGGCGCCGGCTCGTCACCGCGGCGCAGGCGTGCCCGCACGCGGGCGATGAGCTCCTGCGGTTTGAACGGCTTGGTGATGTAGTCGTCGGCGCCGGACTCCAGACCCACGACGACGTCGACGGTGTCGGTGCGCGCGGTGAGCATGATGATCGGGACGGCGGATTCGGCCCGAAGCCGCTTGCACACCTCGATGCCGTCCATCCCCGGGAGCATGACGTCGAGCAGGACGATGTCGGGCCGGCTCTCGCGGAACACCCGCAGCACGTCGAGGCCGTCGGCGACGTGGTCGACGTCGAACCCCTCGCCTCGCAGCACGATGCCGAGCATCTCCGCCAGGGCCAGGTCGTCGTCCACGACCAACACGCGCGCCTTCATGAATCCTCCGAATCCCCGATGTCCTGCGTCCTACCCGCCCGGACCAGAGTACCTGCGCCTGCGCCTTCTCCCGTCCTGCCCGGAGGGTCGCGGGGCGCGGCCGTGGCCCGCGCACCGCCCGAGGGCCCACACGAACGACCGCCCGCACGAGGCGGGCGGCCGCTCGTCACCGCGAGGCGTCGGTCGACGACTCGGGCGGAACGCTCCGGAACGGGCGAGGCTCAGGGCGCTCGAGGCTCAGTAGCGGTAGTGGTCCGGCTTGTACGGACCGGCCACGTCGACGCCGATGTACTCGGCCTGGGCCTTGGTGAGCTCGGTGAGCTCGACACCGAGGGCGTCGAGGTGGGCGCGGGCGACCTTCTCGTCGAGGTGCTTGGGGAGCACGTAAACGCCGATCGGGTACTGCCCGTCCTCGCCGGCCTTGGTGAACAGCTCGATCTGCGCGATCGTCTGGTCGGCGAAGGAGTTGCTCATGACGAAGCTCGGGTGGCCGGTCGCGTTGCCGAGGTTGAGGAGGCGTCCCTCGGACAGGACGATGAGCGAGGTGCCGTCCTCGAAGGTCCACTCGTGGACCTGGGGCTTGATCTCGGTCTTCGTGATGCCGGGGGTCTTGGCGAGGCCGGCCATGTCGATCTCGTTGTCGAAGTGACCGATGTTGCCGACGATCGCCTTGTTCTTCATCGCCCGCATGTGGTCGGCGGTGATGACGTCGAAGTTGCCCGTCGTCGTGATGAAGATGTCGGCCTGTTCGACGACGGACTCCAGGCGCGCGACCTGGTAGCCGTCCATCGCGGCCTGCAGCGCACAGATGGGGTCGATCTCGGTGACGATGACGCGCGCGCCCTGGCCGCGCAGGGACTCCGCACACCCCTTGCCCACGTCGCCGTAGCCGCAGACGACGGCGGTCTTGCCACCGATGAGCACGTCGGTGGCGCGGTTGATGCCGTCGATGAGGCTGTGGCGGCAGCCGTACTTGTTGTCGAACTTGGACTTGGTGACGGCGTCGTTGACGTTCATCGCCGGGAAGAGGAGCTCACCGTCGCGGTGCAGCTCGTAGAGGCGGTGGACACCGGTCGTGGTCTCCTCTGTGACGCCCTTGATGTGACTCGCGACCTCGGTCCACTTGCCGGGGTTCTCCTCCATCGTGCGGCGCACGAGGGCCTTGAACACGGAGAACTCCTCGGAGTCCTCCTCCGTGGTGGGGGGCACGCCGCCGGCCTGCTCCCACTCACGACCCTTGTGGACGAGCATCGTCGCGTCGCCGCCGTCGTCGAGGATCATGTTGGCGAACCCGGCCTGGCCGTCCGCGTCCTCACCCCACGTGAGGATCTTGTCGGTGCAGTTCCAGTACTCCTCGAGCGTCTCACCCTTCCAGGCGAAGACGGGGACACCGCTGGGGTTCTCCGGGGTGCCGTTCGGACCGACGACGACGGCCGCGGCGGCCTCGTCCTGCGTCGAGTAGATGTTGCAGGAGGCCCAGCGCACCTCGGCGCCGAGGGAGACGAGGGTCTCGATGAGCACGGCCGTCTGGACGGTCATGTGCAGGGAGCCGGCGATCTTCGCGCCGGCGAGGGGGTTCTTGCCCTCGTACTCGGCGCGCAGCGCCATGAGGCCGGGCATCTCGTGCTCGGCGAGACGGATCTGGTGACGGCCGGCCTCGGCCAGCGACAGGTCGCGGACCTGGTGTTCCACAGTCATGTGCACTCTTTCGTGGGTCGACGTGGGCGGGTCGGCGAACCTCACCACCCGCCTTGTTCGATCGGCCCCGGCGACGCCCTTCTGGGCCGGGACGCGGGCCGCGCCGTCGGCGGGGCCGCGTCGCGCAGCGGGTCATCACCCACGCCGGAACGCAGGGGCCAGCCTATCGCGCCCAGGGCGAGGCGTCCGCCGCGTCCGTGCGCACGGGCATCGAGCGGTCATCTCACCGGGGAGGCCCAGGCGATGACGTTGTGGCGGTAGCCACGGCCGTGTCCGGTGCGGACCACGGGTCCCCCGCACGTGACGAGGGCGAGGCGTCGCGGGCCGCTCGCAGGAAGGTCGGGCAGATCCTCCTTGCGCCGGACCTCGAGCGCGTCGACGCGCCACGACTCCACGCGACCCGCCGCGTCGACGAGTTCGACCGTCGCGCCGGGGGCCACGGCGGAGAGCGGATGAAGGGCGCCGAGATCACCCTCGCTGTCGACGTGTCCGGCGAGCACGAGCGTCCCCGCCGACGCGGCCGTGTCGGGCGCACCGTGCCACGACCCGATGGAGTGCGGATCCCCCGGGACGACGAGGTCACCGCCCGCTGCGAGCCTCTCCCGACGCACGGGGGCCACCACCTTCAGGCTGGGGATCTCGAGCCGCACCGGATCACCCACCGGCGCCTGCAGTCGCGGCTGTCCCCCTCGCCCCCCGGTGGGGGCGGTGCCCACGCCCGCCGTCGGACTCCCGGTCGCCCCCACGGCAGCGGTCGAGGGGCGCAGGTCGAAGGTGTGTGCGGGCTCGGGGGCCGCCGGTGCAGGGCGGAACGCCGCGGCGACGAGCGCCCCGCCTCCGAGCATCATCGCGAGGAGACACGCCGAGAGGACCGCACGAGGTCGTACGGTCCTCCACCGGCCGGGGCTCACCACCCCTTCACCACCCGGTCATCGCGCGATCACCGGGCTCAGGACTCCTCGCGGCGAGGAGTGCGGCGGGACATCGCGATGAGACCCACCCCACCGCCGAGCGCCAACAGCCCACCGACGCCGGCGAGACGGAGATCCGCACCCTGTGGCGGGACACCGGTGTCGATGCGCTGAGGCTGGGCCGCGGGCGTGGTGTGCCGCGTCACGACGACCGGCTGCGGGTGGGCCGCCGCCGGCACCGTCACGGTGGGAGTCTGCCCCCGGGTGGTCGTCGTGGCCCCGGGTGTGGTGCCCGGGCTCGTGGGTCGGGGGGCCGGCACCCCCGTCACCGTCACCGTCGGGTTCGGCGTGGTCGTCACCGTCGGCGCCGGTTGGCCCGGCACGGTGACCGTCGGCTGCGGCGTCGTCGTCACCGTCGGCGCCGGTTGGCCCGGCACCGTGACGGTCGGGGTCGGCGTCGTCGTCACCGTCACCGTCGGCGCCGGTTGGCCCGGCACCGTGACGGTCGGGGTCGGCGTCGCCGTCACCGTCACCGTTTCGGTCACCGTGACGGTCGCCGTGGGCGTGACCGTCTCGGTCACCGTGACGGTGGAGGGGGTCGGCGTCGGCGTCGACGGGGACGTCGTGGTGGGGTTCGGCGTCGTCGGTGAGGGGGTCGTGCCGGTCCCCTCGCCCCCGCCGCCGGCACGGATGACGCTGCTCACGGGCAGGTCGGTGGTGCCCCACAGGCGGACGGATCCGCTGTTCGTGTACTCGGTGCGATCCGGGTCGGTGACGACGGACTGGCCGAGGAGCCGGAACGCGCGGCCGATCTCGTCGGCCCGGGGCGTGATCGTCACGGTCGCCGTGGAGGGGTTGCACGCGAGCTTCCATCGGTTCGGCGCGACGTAGGTGACGTCGGTGAACGAGTTCGCGCCGCTCGCCTTGCCGGAGAAGACGTCGATCTTCGCGCAGTCGATCCGCTGCCCCTCTCCCGGTCGATCGGTGATCTCGTAGGAGGAGCCGACCATGTGGGTCGAGGTCGCAGGCCCCGTGATGGCCCAGAGGATGCGATCGCCGCCGGCGTTCGGCGTGGCCTTCATCCAGGCCTGCCACTTGTAGGGGTAGTCCGGATTGCCCGGGCCCGGGCGTCTCACGGCGAGGGAGTCCCGGTACACGGTGGAGCCCACCGTGAAGGAGAGATCGAGGTCGTCACCGGGCTTGACGGTGTCGGCGAGATCGACCCAGAACCAGGCGGAACCGTGGACCCCGACATGGGTCTCGGCGTAGTCGGTCATCGTGAAGGTCACCGTCCGTCCGGTGACGACGGCGTTCGCGACGGTCCTGCCGTCGGCGTCGTTCAGGGGGAATCGCTTGCCGTCGGTCGCCGTGAGGACGGCCGGCATCTCGAGGGTGAACGTGTCACCGGCCTTCGTCCCGTCGGGCACCTTCCAGTCCACGGTGAGCTTGAGCTGCGACCACGTGTAGGCGGACGTCTCCGCGATGCGGACGTCGGTGACGGCGTCGGGGACCACCGCCGCGACGGCACTCAGACCCGCCCCGAGACCGGTGACGGTGAGGAGCGCGGCGGCCGACATGCGGGTCGTGCGCGACATACGAGACATCGGTTCTTCTCCCTCTCGCGGGCCCTCGGCCCCTGCAACGGTCGCTCACTGACCGCACCGGGCCCCAGGCGGACCCCGAGGACGAGACTATGAACCGCCCAGCCCGCTCCTGATCGCGAAACAGGCTGCTGTCGTTAAGGATTCGGTCAATTCTCAGGATCGACCACGCCGAGGAGCGCGTTCTCGAGCACCTCGGGCAACGCGGGGTGGATCCACATCTGCCCGCGGGCGACCTCCTCGGCGGTGAGACCGAGCTTCATCGGCAGGACCGCGGACTGGAGGACGATCGACGCCTCGTGACCCATGACGTGCACCCCCAGGAGTCGGCCGTCGGGAGCCGCGAGCACCTTGCAGAATCCGACGGTGTCCTCCATCGCCCACCCGTAGGCGACGTCGGCGTACTCCTGGACCTTGACGCGGTACCCGGTGCCGGCGGCGTCGAGCTCCTCCTGCGTCGCACCGACGGTGGCGATCTGGGGCCGGGTGAACACGGCCGCGGGCACGAAGCGTTCGTCGACCGGCCGCAGGTCGTCCCGGTGCACGAGGTTGTGGGCGACGATGCGCGCCTCGTGGTTGGCGACGTGCTTGAGCTGGTAGTCCGAGGAGACGTCACCGAGAGCCCAGACGCCCTCGACGTTCGTGCGACCGTACTCGTCGACCGCGACGCGTCCGTCGGCGTGCTGGGCGATCCCGGCCACCGGCAGGTCGAGGTCGGCCACCGAGGGCTCCCGGCCCGTGCACACGAGGAGCAGCGCGCCCTCCACGTCGGACCCGTCGGACAGGTGCGCGTCGACGAGACCCTCCCCGACGTCGCTCGCGCGCAGGGCGCAGACCTCGGTGCCGAGCCGCACGTCCCATTGGCGCACGGCCGCCTCCGTGAACCGGCGGGAGACGTCGCCGTCGAGGTGACGCAGGATCCTCTCACCCCGCACGACGAGGGTGACGTCGACCCCGAGACCGGCGAAGACGTGGGCGAACTCCGCCGCGATGTACCCCCCGCCGACGATGAGCAGCCGCGGGGGCAGGTCGTCGATCCGCATGACGGTGTCGGAGGTGTGGAACGGCACGCCCGCCTCGCGGACCAGCGCTGGCAGCACGGGGTGCGATCCGGTCGCGACGACGACCTGGTCGGCCGTGAGCCGCACCGACCCGCCGTCGTTGAGGGCGACCTCGAGCTCACGTGGTCCGGTGAAGGCGGCCCGGCCGAGGAACGTCGTCGTGTTCCGGCCCACCATGCGGTATCGCTTGCCACCCTCGCTGATGGGGTCGATGCGGCCGAAGATGCGGTCGCGGATGTCTCGCCAGCGCACCCCCTCGACATGGGCGTCGACGCCGTACCGGGAGGACTCGAGTGCGGCCGTCGCGATCTCGGCGGGGTAGACGAACATCTTCGTCGGGATGCAGCCGACGTTGAGGCAGGTACCTCCGAACGTGCCCGACTCGATGATCGCGACCCGCTTCCCCTCCCAGTCGGGGGTGACGAGCGAGTTGCCCGACCCCGTCCCGATGATCGCGAGATCGAAGTGCTGCGGTGTGCGGTCGTCCACGGGGGCCCTTTCGGCGGAGGTCGAGCGCGCGGACATCACCGCGGGTCAGCGGATCTGATCGCGCAGCTGGTGCAGGTGACGCGAGTGGGCCGGGTCGAGGCCAGACCCGATCGCGAGGTAGGTGGCGGCGAAGTCGACCCGGGCCATCTGGCCGGCGAGACGCGCGATCGGTGGGCCGGGTTCGGCGACGACCGTGTGCACGCGTACCCCGGCGTCGTCGGCCGTCGCGAGCACGGCGTCGGTGAGGGCGAACAGGTCGGCCTCCTCCGGGCTCGTCGGGTCGACCGGAGCGTCGCGGAGCATGAGCAGCGACAGACGCGGCATCGACGGCCCGTCGAGGAACGGGTCCGCGAAGATGTCGGCCGTCCCCCGGGCGTCGACGCCTTGACCGCCGCCTGCCGTGAAGGGGCCGTCGAAGGTCGCCACGATCTGGGAGGCGGCGTCGGGCAACTCGCCGTGGGTGGCCGGGACGCGCGCCGTGCGCGCGAGCATCGCGGCGGCACGCGCCGCGGCCACGCCGCTCAGCGGTCCGTCACCGAGGACGACGGGGACGGTGTCCGCGAGTCCGAGCGCGAGGAGCTTCGCCGGGTTGACGAACGACTCCGACGACGGGCGGCAGGCCTCGGCCTCCTCGTCGAGACGGTCCGCCGCCTGACGCAGCGCCGACGGGGGCACGTCGATGAGGTCGAGGGCGTTCGCCCCGAGCAGCACCGGCGTGAGCAGCGACCACAGCGACGTGCGCGAGGAGGTGCGTCCGCGGCCGACGTCGACGTGTACGCCACGCGCGCGGGCCGAGATCGCGGCGAGTGGCGAGTCGGCCGCGCCCACCGTGAGCAGCGAGGCGCCGCGGCGGGCGGCCTCGGCGGCCACCGCGAGCGGACCCCGTGCCCTGCCGGAGAGGGACACGGCGACGACGAGGTCGAGCGGCCCGACCCATCCCGGGAGCGGCACGTTGCGGCGCACCGTCACCGGCACGGGCGATCCCGGCTCGGCGAGCATGCCGAGCACGTCGGCGACGACGGCGGACCCGCCGAGCGAGGCGACGACGACCGCCCTCGGGCGGTCACCGCGGGTGAGGCGATGGACGGCGGCGTCCTCGAAGAGCGAGATCGCCTCGCGCACCTGTGCACCGGCGGTGGCGAGGGCCCGCACCGTCTCCCGGCTGTCGCAGGAGGCGAGGTGGGCGGGGTCGTCGAGCAGCGCCTCGTCGAGGAAGGCCATCAGGACTCGATGAGGCGGGCCTCGTCGGCGAGGAGCACGGGGATCGTCCCCTCGATGCGGTAGGCGCGGCGCTTGCCGGAGGCGTCGGCCTCGGTGGCCTGGAGCTCGGGCGTGCCGTCGGGACCCACGCCGTCCTCGAGCGTCGAACCGGTGACGGGGCAGCGGAGGATCTCGCGCAGCCAGGGGGCGATGCGGGCGGGGCCGGCGGGGGCGGTCATGGGGTTCTCCTCGAGGTGGGTCGGGCGTGGGCGTGCGGGTGGGACGAGGGTGCGTCGGTCAGGAGTCCTGGCGGATGAGCGCGAGGACCTCGTCGCGCACCCGCTCCATCGTCTCGGTGTCCTGGGCCTCGACGTTGAGTCGCAGCAACGGCTCGGTGTTGCTCCTGCGCAGGTTGAGCCACCACATCGGCCCGCTCACCGAGCCGAGGGTGAGGCCGTCCAGGTGGTCGGTGCTCGCGTCGTCGGGGGCCCAGGCGAGCACGCGGTCGACGGCGGCGGCGGCGTCCTCGACGCGCGAGTTGATCTCGCCGGAGGCGGGGTAGCGGTCGAACTCGGCGACGAGCGCCGAGAGCGGGCGCTGCTGCTCGCCCAGCGCGGCGAGGACGTGCATCGCGGCGAGCATGCCGGTGTCGGCGAACCAGAAGTCGCGGAAGTAGTAGTGCGCCGAGTGCTCGCCCCCGAACACGGCGTCGGCGCGGGCCATCTCGGCCTTGATGAACGAGTGGCCGACGCGTGTGCGCACCGGGCGGGCGCCGTGCTCGGTGACGATCTCGGGCACCGCCCGGCTGCTGATGACGTTGTGGACGATCGCGACGTCCCCGGCGGGAGTACCGGTCGCGACCTCCTTCGCGATCTCGCGGGTGGCGACCAGGGCCGTGATCGCCGAGGGGCTCACCGGCTCCCCGCGCTCGTCGACGACGAAGCAGCGGTCGGCGTCGCCGTCGAAGGCGAGGCCGATGTCGGCGCCGTGCTCGACGACGGCCTTCTGGAGGTCGCGCAGGTTCTCCGGCTCGAGGGGGTTGGCCTCGTGGTTGGGGAACGTGCCGTCGAGCTCGAAGTACAAGGGCACGATGTCCAGCGGGAGGCCCGCGAGGACGCTCGGCACGGTGTGTCCCCCCATCCCGTTGCCCGCGTCGACGACGACGGTGAGCCGGCGCGAATCCGTCAGGTCGACGAGACCGCGGAGGAAGGTGCCGTAGTCGGCGAGCAGATCCTGTTCGACCATCGACCCGGGCGTCACGCCGTGGGACCCGTGGTCGGCCTGCGGCACCTCCGGCTCGGCGCCGTCGACGATGGCCTGCGCCACCGACGTGATCGCCCCCAGCCCCGAGTCCTGCCCCACCGGACGCGCCCCCGCCCGGCACATCTTGATGCCGTTGTACTCCGCGGGGTTGTGGCTGGCCGTGAACATCGCCCCCGGGCAGTCCAGCGTCCCGCTCGCGTAGTAGAGCCCGTCGGTCGAGCACAGCCCGATGAGCGTGACGTCGAGCCCGTTGGCGGCCGCGCCCCGGGCGAACGCCTCCGAGAGCTCCGGCGACGACGGACGCATGTCGTGGCCCACGACGATCCGCGTCGCTCCCTCGGGGAGGGCGACGACGCGCGCGAACGCCGCGCCGATCGCGCGGGCCACGGGGACGTTGAGCTGCTGCGGCACGAGGCCGCGCACGTCGTAGGCCTTGATGAACTCGGACAGCGGTGGGTCGATCACGCGGGTCAGCCTAGTGGGTGCGGTCTCAGCCCTGGTGACGGCCGTCGCGCAGGATGCGGAGGTGGGAGACGCGGGAACCACCCTCGGTGCCGTCCGCCGCCATGTCGGTGTGGGACACCTCGTACCCGTCCAGACCGGGCAACGGCGGGGTGACACCGGGGCGCTCGCGTACGGCCTCGGCCACGGCGAGGAGATCGTCGCCGGGTTGGGACTCCTCGAAGTGCGTCGCCAGGCGGACCAGCTCCCATCCCTGCGGCGCGGTGAGACGCTCGGCGTGCACCGTGCACAGGTCGTAGGTGTGCGGCTCGGCGAACGTGGCGAGGGGACCGAGCACGGCCGTCTGCTCGGCGTACACGTAGGTGAGGGTCGCCACGGCGGATCGCCCGCAGGCCGTTCGGGAACACCGTCGCATGAGACTCACGAGTGAGAGGGTAACGCCCGACCTCGTCCCCGGGCCGAGCTGCCACGCCGAGATGGGGGCCTTCCCCTCGCCGCCCGCGTCCGACGAGACGGACGCGACCCCACCGCACCCCGCAGCCACCCCACGGCGACGCGGCGACCGAGGACGGGTGACGTGACGACCGCCCGGCGGCGACTCGGCGTCAGCCTCGCCTCGTCGTACAGTGGCGCCCATGGCCCGCCGCCGACCCCCTGCTCTGCGCCGCCGCGACCGGCACGGCCGCGGCGTCCGCGGACCGTTGGTCTGGCCGCCGGTGCCGTCGATGACCTCGCGCTCGGAGACCTTCGACGATCTCGTGCTCGACGCCGTGGAACGGGTCGAGCGGCGGGTCGGTCAGGGGATCGGCGACATCGAGTTCGCCGTCGAGCTCGTGCCGCCCTCGGACCCGACGCCGTTCGAGCCCGAACGCGTCCCGCTCAGTCGGCTCTTCGCCGCGGAGCGGGGGATCCCGGCGCGCATCGTGCTCTTCCGCCGACCGATCGAGACCCGCGTGGAGGATCCGCGCGACCTCGCGGTGATGATCAACGACATCGTCGTCGAACAGATCGCCGGCGCCCTCGGCGTCGAGCCCACCACCCTCGACCCGGGGTATCAGGGCGACGTCGACCCGTAGCGGGAGACCTCGTCACGGGAGCGGCAGACCTCGTCACGGGGCCGACCTGAGGGGCGGCCCGGGGAGGACGGGGGTGCCGGAGCGCTCACGACCGGCCCGAGACGAGCGACGGCGCGGAGACCTCATGGTGGTCTCCGCGCCGTCGCGCTTCCGCATGGAGGGCCCGCTGCCGGGCCCGTGCCGTGATCTCAGACGGCCCGGCGTCGCAGCTTGCGACGCTCGCGTTCGGAGAGGCCGCCCCAGATGCCGAACCGCTCGTCGTGCTCGAGCGCGTACTCGAGGCACTCGGAGCGCACGTCGCAGCCGGTGCAGACGCGCTTGGCCTCGCGGGTGGAGCCACCCTTCTCGGGGAAGAACGCCTCCGGGTCGGTCTGGGCGCAGAGCGCGCGATCCTGCCAGGAGAGTGCGGTCTCCTCGACATCGCCCGAACCCGCGATCAGCACTAGCTCGTTCATGGCCCCTCCTGCTTCCTGGTCTCCTGTTAGGCCGCGCCGCCGGCCGGCGACCGCCAGCGCCCAGCCCCTCCCCCAGGGTGCGACGGCGAGGGGAGACGATCAGGCGCACTACCTGATCGGAGCCTCGCCGCAGGACGACGACACGCTGAATTACACGCGTGTCATCCGGTGAAGTCAAGCCGACGTTACTTAATCTGTAAGGTCCCCCGACTTGAACGAATGACCTGGTCGGACGACCGGAAAGCGTTCCGGCACAGCCTTTCCCGGCGCCTGATTCGTCGGTTTCACGGGGCCCTCACCCGGGTGCCGATCCGTGACCCACACGGCGGGCACGAGACCTCCGGAGTCGGGTGCCAGACTGACCGGCATGGACGTCGTTCTCGCCTGCGGCCCCGGGGGCCGCGCCCTCGCCGCCTCGCTCGCCTCGCTGCTCTCGACCGACCTCGGCCGGCCCACCGACGGTGTCGACGCACCCGAGGGCGCCCACGGCGACGCGCTGACGATCCTCGCGGGCACCGCCGAGGACATCACGCTCTGCGGGCTCCGGTTCTGCCCGGACCTCGACGCGCTCGCCCGCATCCCCGCACTCACCGACCCGAACGCCGAGAGCACGGATGCGGCCTCGAGCCACGGTGTCGCCGCCGCCCTCACCGGGTGGGGCGCGCTGCCGGCGTGGTTCGCACCCGACGACCTCGACATCGCCCGTGCCGTGGCCCGCAGTAGGTGGCTCGCCGCGGGCGTGACCCCGAGCGAGATCGGCCTGCGCCTCACCCCGCCGCGGCACGGCGTGCGCCTGGTGCCGACGAGCGACCGACCGGTCGAGTCCCATGTCGTCGTCGAGCACGGGGAGGAGCGGGTGGCGCTCCACGCCCTCGAATGGGCCTCCCGGGAGACGAGCGGCCCGGGGCAGGGCGGCGCCGAGGGCGACCGAGAGGCGGCCTCGCCCGTCCAGGTGGGGGCGGCCGGTCTCACCGAGGCCACCCCCGCGCCCGGGGTCCTCGACGCGATCCGGGGCGCGACCACGGTCGTCCTGCCACTCACGAACCCGGTGACCGGGCTCGGCGTGGTGCTCGGACTGCCCGGGGTCCGCGACGCCCTGCGGGGTACGTCGGCGCGGGTCGTGGGGGTGAGCCCCCTGCTCCTGCCCACACGCGGCGACGAGGAGGCGACCCTGCGGACCCTCGACCTCCGGCACACCTCGAGCGACGTCGGGTCGTTGTTCGCCGACGTCCTCGACGCCTACCTGGTCCCGGAGGCCGACGTCGACGGTGTGCGGGCGCGACTGCGCGAGGTCGAGGTCCGCCCGGCGCCGACGGATCTCGCCGCGCTCGCGAGTGCCGCGCTGACGGCGAGCGGATCCGCTCGGTGACCGCCGCGGCCGGCGCGACGGGCGAGACGCCGCGCCGGGCACCGGGGTCGGTGCGCGTGCTCCCCGTGGCCATCCCGATCCCCGCGGGCCCTGCCACCGTCGACACCTCCGAGTCCGTCGAGACCTCCACATCCGTCGACACGTTCGAGACCGTCGTCGCTGCCCTCCGGACGGCGATCGACGAGATGCCCGAGCGCACCGGCACGACGATCGCCGTCGTCGAGGCCGCCGCGCTCGGGCCCAGGGTCCCGGTCGAACGTCGCGTGGTCGAGGTGCTCACCCGCGGTGAGGAGGTGCTCGCCGAACGGTTCGAGGACTCCGGACTCCGTCGTCTGGTCCGCCTGAGCGTGGCGCGGCCCCACGGCGGAGTGCGCACGGTCGAACTCCCGGACGCCGGTGCCCGCTCCTGGGCGGCGCCCGCCGGCCCGGCGACGAGCCCCGTTCTCGCCTTCCCGCCGGCCGATCCTCACGACGCCGCGACACGGCTGCGGGACGAGGTCGGTGTCGGCGTCGTGCTCGTGTCGCGCGCCGTCCGGCCGAGCGTCCTCCTCGCGGCCGCCCTCCCGGCATCGACACCGTCCGTCGATGAGCACGCCCTGGCGCTCGCGGTGGACCTCGTCGACGACGACGCCGCTCTCGTCCTCCTGCCGGCGGCCGTCGAGCCGACCTCCGAGGGAGGCACGCGTGCAGAGGGCACCGGCGCGGCCGACCGCACGGCGGAACCCCCGTCGCGAGCCGCGTATGCCCCCCTCGACGGACGGTACGAGGCGGTGCGTTCGGTGTTCGGGCTGCGGCCGGGGACTCCCGACGCGCTCGAGGTCGGCCTGCCCGGCGCCGGGGCGGGGATCGGACGCCGTCCCGCACGCCACCTGGCTCACGATCCGCACGACCACCACGGACGGGAGGAACCGGACGGACAGGACGACAAGGACGGCCGGGACGACAGGGACGGCCAGGACGGCACGGACCCCGTCGAGGAGAGGATCGAGCGCGCCTGCCGCCTCGCCGCCCTCCCGCTGCCGGAGGTCGACCCGTGGCACCCGGTACGCCGGCATGTGCGGGCGCGCGTCGATCTCGCCCCGGTCGTGACGACGGTGACGCAACTCGGGGTGTTGGTCGAGGCCGCGGACGACCTCACGCTCGGTGTCGCGGTCGGACGCCTCGTGCTCGCCCTCGCCGCCGAGGGCGTGCCCGCGACGCCGATCCGGCACGACGTCACCGTGCGCGGCTCCTCCCCCACGTGCACCTGCCTCGTCGCGTTCCTCGGCGACGAGTGGATGCCGCGCTGAACCCGAGCACCCGCAGACCACGCCGAGCCCACGCGGTCACACCCCTCCCGGGTCTCGGCGCACACGCCTTCCGGGTCTCAGCGGCGTCGCGCCACCGAGGGGGTGTGCGCTCGGATCGACATCCGCGGCCCACGTCGCGGCCGGTGGTGACCGCCGAGCCCGAGCAGCCGCTGCACGCGGAAGCGGTGACCGGCGTACGGCTCGAGGAGTTCGGCGAGGGCGTCGTCGTCGATCGGGCTGCCGGTGAGGGCCCACCCGATGTCCTTGGCCACGTGGTAGTCGCCGAAGCTCACGGCGTCGGCGTCGCCGAGGGCTCGCTGCGCCACCTCGGCCGAGGTCCACGCCCCGATGCCACGGATCGCGCGCAGCCGTGCGTGGGCGTCCGGCAGCGGCAGGTGGGCGCACTCCTCGAGGCGACCGGCGTACCCGACCGCGCGGAGCACCGTCTCGGCACGGGAGGCGTCGACCCCCGCCTTGGCCCACTCCCACGACGGCACGAGTCGCCATCGCTGCGGGGTGGGGGCCAGGCGGAGGTCGAACGGCCCCGGCGCGGCCTCTCCGTGGCGCCGCACGAGGTAGCGGTACCCGGCGAACGCCTCGGCGCCGGTGACGAGTTGCTCGAGGATCGCGGGGACGAGCGAGTCGAGGACGAGCCCCGTGTTCGGCACCCGCCACCCCGGGAACCGCCGGAAGGCCTCGGCGACCAGGGCGTGATGCGGCACGAACGTCGAGACGTCGTCGTCCTCGCCGAGGATGCGGGGCACACCGTCGCACACCCACTCCGCGCCCGGACCCCAGGCCTCGACGACGACCGCACCCTGGGTGGGCCGTTCGGCGAACCGCACGGCGACCTCTCCCTCGGGTGTGCGCCAGGCCGTGGCGAACCCGTCGGGCAGACGGCGCCACGTCGGGTCGCCCGCGCCACGACGGAGCGTCCCGAGCGTGGCCCGGACGTCGACGGCTCGACCCGGCGCCCAGGTGCGGACGACCGGGGAACCCCGGCCGTCCCGGGGGCGCGCAGGCGTGGTCTCGTTCATCGCCGCCCACGGTAGGAGACGCCCCCGACAACCCTTCCGCGAGGATCCGCCGCCGTCGGCGGGAGCCCCGGCCGTCGGCGGCGTTTGCCCGGAGCCCGGTCCCTGGCGTACCAATGCACCCATGACGCGCCCCGACGACCTCGTCCGACTCCTGCGCAGCGGTGAGTCCGCCCGGCCGCGGCTGATCTGGTACGCGCCGGGGGAACGCATCGAGCTCTCCGGACGGGTCCTCGCGACGTGGGCCGCCAAGGCCGCGGATCTGTTGCAGCAGGAGCTCGACGCCGAGGTCGGCACCCGGGTCGGCCTCGTCGGCACCCCGCACTGGCGACTGATCGTCTGGGCCCTCGCGACGTGGAACCTCGGGGGCACCGTCGTCCTCGACGACGACGCCGGGGTCGACGTGCTCGTCCTCGACGGGCACCGGCTCGGTGACCTGCTGCACGGCGGCACCTGGAGCCCGGGCGACCCGGCCACCCGAGGGGCCGAGCACGTCGTGGCCCTCACGCGCGCGGCCCTCGCGCGGCGGAGCCCCGTCGCGCTGCCCGACGGCGTCATCGACGAGGCGGCGATCCTGCTCACCCACGCCGACGAGATGGACCCCCTCGACACCGCCGCCGACGACGACACCGCGCTCGTCGACGACGCCGCGACCTCGAGCTACGCCGACCTCGTCGCCGCCGCGAGCCCGGCTCGGGCGGGGGCGGGTGACGGAACGGGGGGCCGGGACGCGCCCACGCGACGCCACGTCCCGGGCTCGATCCCCCTCGCCGAGGTCCTGCGCACGGCGGTCGCCACCTGGGCCACGGGCGGGTCGATCGTGCTCACCGACCCCGAGTGGGAGGCCGACCAGGGCGGCGACCCGTCCGCCCCCGCGTTCGCCCGGGTGCTGGAGTCGGAAGGCGTCAGCGCGCCGCGTGCGTGATCGCACGCCAGGTGATGGCGTCGACCACCCCCGTCGTCGGGAGCCCGTACCGCGTCTGTACTCCACGCACGGCGCGCGCCGTGGCAGGACCGAAGTCGCCGTCGGCGCCGACGCGCAGCGCCTTCTGGAGCGCGACGACCGCCCGCCCGTGCGAGCCCTGCCGCAACGTCGTGCCCGTGTACCCCAGCCAGGGGTAGCGGGTGAGTTCGACGCGGTTCCACGTCCTGAGGTCGACCACCCCGGTCTGGCGCAGCCGCCAGGCCGCCTGGACCTTCTTGACGGCCGCGACGGTCGGGGCGTCCATCCGGCCGGTGGCCCGCACCCCCAGGGCCCGCTGCAGCGCCGTCACCTGCGTGCCCCGGGCGCCGGGGCGTAGCGTCGTGCGCTTGAAGGCGTCGAGGGGCCGCACGACCGCGGCGGGGACGGCAGTGGTCCGGCCGGGGGCCGTGCCCGGCGGGGTGCTGTTGGCGCCGCTGCCGGCCGGGGCCGGGGTCACGACGCTGGTGGGTGCGCCGGTCGTGCCTCCCGGGACGAGCGTGTTCCACGTCGCCTTGTCGAAGGCGCCGGAGGCCGGCAGACCCCGGGCGCGCTGGTAGGCGAGCACGGCCGACTGGGTTCCTCGGCCGAAGACGCCGTCGGGGACGAGACCGAGGGCCTTCTGCCCCCGGGCGACGTTCGCCTTGTCACCCGACCCGATGGCGATCACGGGCAGCGGTGAGGCCGGTGGAGCGGGCACCCACGAGGGGCACGGCGTCGTGCGACGCGACGTGTACAGCGGGGCGGGCTGGCCGGCGTACACCCGGCAGGTGCCGACGTCCGCCGTGGTGACGGGGGTCCCCGTCCACCAGGAGGTGCGACCCAGCGCGCCGTCCCACGTCAACGAGAGGTGGATGTGGTCGGTGTGGGGACTCGCGCCCGAGTACGGCGTGAACCCCCGCTCGGGGGCGTAGGCGCGCCACATCGTGCGGTTCCAGATCACGTATTGGATACCGAGGCGCCGCGCCTGTTCGCCGGAGTTCGCGGTGAGCCACGCGAGGAACGAGTCGGCGACGGCCTTCTGCATCGGGTCGGAGGAGTTGAGCATCCAGTCGACGGCGCGGCCCTCGTGATGTTCGCTCAGGGTGCCGTTGCAGTAGCGGGAGACGCCGAAGTAGCCGGTTCCGTAGGTGTCGACGAGCAGACGGCCCAGTCTGACCGAACCGGGCCGGTCGATCGGGTCGCAGGAGACCCCCGGCTGGTAGGTGGGCCGCACGTCGAGCGCCGAGGGCAGCGCACGCGTCGGCGTCGGCGCGACGAGCCGGGCGCCGAGGGTGACGGTCCGGACCCCCGCGGACGGACCCCGCAGGACCATCGCGCCGCCACCGTCGTCCCCCGGGTGATCACCCTCGCCGGGTGCGCCGGGCGCACCGGGCGCACCGGGTGTGTCGGCCAGGGCGGCCGGGCCGGCGAAGGCGAGGAGCGCGGCGCCGGTGAGGCAGGCGGCGAGGGTGCGACGGACGCGCGTCGAGGTGTGGTGGACGGACATGGACGACCTCCGGGGTCGGGGCACTGTCGGCATGGTGCGGTGGCGCCGGAGGAGGGTGGGGACGCCAGGCGAGGTGCCCTCTTCGTCGGCGCGACACGCGGGCCCCTGAGCAAAGCCGGGCCCGACGATCCGTCGCGTTGCGCACGTCCCACCGTCGGTGACCACTCGGCGCACCACCCGGCGCGCTCTCGGCGCCCCCCGGTCGGCCGTCGCGCCACCCCGTCCGCCCGTCGCACGGGCGGTCGGAGAACCCCCGACACCTCCCCCCGCGCCGGTAGAGTCGCGGCCATGGACAAAGTCGTCAGCAGCGCGGCCGACGCGGTCGCAGACATCCCGGACGGGGCCACGCTGTCGGTCGGAGGCTTCGGCCTCTGCGGCATCCCCGCGACGCTCATCCAGGCCCTGCACGACCAGGGGGCGGGCGACCTCAGCGTCGTCTCCAACAACTGTGGAGTGGACGACTGGGGCCTCGGCATCCTCCTGCGCGACAAGCGCATCCGCCGCATCCAGGCGTCCTACGTCGGGGAGAACAAGGAGTTCGAGCGGCAGTATCTCAGCGGCGAGCTCGAGGTCGAGCTGACCCCCCAGGGCACACTCGCCGAGAAGATGCGTGCCGGCGGCTCGGGAGTCGCGGCCTTCTACACCCAGACCGGCGTCGGCACCCAGGTCGCCGACGGCGGCCTCCCCCTGCGCTACGACGCCGAGGGCAACGTCACCAAGTCCTCGCCCGCCAAGGACACCCGCGAGTTCGAGGTCGACGGCGAGAGCAAGACCTTCGTCCTCGAGGAGGCCATCCGCGCCGACTACGGGCTCGTGCGCGCCTGGAAGGGCGACCGGCACGGCAACCTCGTGTTCCACAAGTCCGCCCGCAACTTCAACCCGCTCGCCGCCATGGCCGGCAAGATCACGGTCGCCGAGGTCGAGCACCTCTACGAACCCGGCGACCTCGACGCCGACGAGATCCACCTCCCGGGCATCTTCGTGCAGCGCGTCGTCGCGCTCACCCCCGAGCAGGTCCACGAGAAGCGCATCGAGAAGCGCACCGTCTCCAAGCGTCAGCCGAACGAAGGCGGCGCGGGCAGCGAGGACCTCGAGGGCGACAGCGACGAGACCACCACCGACAGCACCGAGAACAAGGGGGCCTGACATGGCGCTGAGCAGGGACCAGATGGCCGCCCGCGCGGCCGCGGAGCTCGCCGACGGCGACTACGTCAACCTCGGCATCGGGCTCCCCACGCTCGTTCCCAACTTCGTCGGTGACGACGTCGAACTCGTCCTCCAGAGCGAGAACGGCATCCTCGGGGTCGGCGCCTACCCCTCCGAGGACCTCGTCGACCCCGACCTCATCAACGCCGGCAAGGAGACCGTCACGGTCCGCCGCGGCGCGAGCTTCTTCGACTCCGCGATGAGCTTCGGCATGATCCGCTCCGGCAAGGTCGACGCCGCCATCCTCGGCGCCATGCAGGTGAGCGAGAACGGCGACATCGCCAACTGGATGATCCCCGGCAAGATGGTCAAGGGCATGGGCGGGGCGATGGACCTCGTCCACGGCGCCAAGAAGGTCATCGTGCTCATGGAGCACAACGACCGCAAGGGCGGTCCCAAGATCCTCCCGTCGTGCACCCTGCCGATCACCGGCCTGGGCGTCGTGCAGCGCATCATCACCGACCTGTGTGTCTTCGACGTCGGTGAGAACGGCCTCGTGCTCCGCGAACTCGCCGAGGGCGTCACCGAGGACGAGGTCCGCGAGCGCACCGGCGTCGGGTTCGAGGTCGACCTCACGACGACCGAACTGGGCTGAGGCACGACCCGCTCGCCTCGACACCCCCTGAGCCACGGCCCCTCGGTCACCGACCGGGGGGCCGCGTCGTGTTCGGCGCCGGGGCGCCCTCGGTCACCACGCCGTGCCGTCAGGGCGCCGTGCCGTCAGCGCGCCGTGCCGTCACGGCCCGGCCACCGCGGTCCTCGCTGCCGCGTGACCCGACTCAGCGGCCGGTGTACCGCCCTGTGCCCGCGACCTTGCCCGAGGGGCCGGCGACGTACAGCCACCGGGTCCCGTCCGGGCGGGTGGCGACGATGTCCGCCCGGCGGTCGCCGGTGACGTCCCGTACGGAGAAGGCGGTGAACGCGTGCCATCCGCCGCCGTGCACGATCGTGCGGATCACGGCGCCACGGCCGTTGCCGCGCAGCACGAGGAGGCGGTTCCGGGAGTCGACGACGGCGATGTCGACGAGACGGTCACCGTCGACGTCCCCGGCGCCGACGAACCGCACCAGCCCGGCCGGGGCGCCCTTCACGGGTGTCGCCGTCGCGAACCTGCCGGAGCCGGACCCGCGTGCGACGTGCAGGCGCCCGCCCTCGATGGTGAGCCGGTCGGTGAACCGGTCGCCCACGACGTTGGCCCCGAGGGAGGGCGCCGGGCGGACCGAGCTTCCCGACCCGGCGGTCGGGGGACGCGGCACCACCGAGGCCCCGTCGGGCCGCGTCGTCACGCCCGAGAGGCGTGGGGTGAACCAGTCCGAGCGCAGCCCGAGCACCTGACGCATCCGCGTACCGCTCACGTCGACGGTGCGGGCGCTGCCCACCAGTCGCATGCTGGAGACGCGACCGTTCATGGGGCCGTTGCCGTCACGGCCGAGGACCTGCACCGTGCGGAGCGTCCCCAGCCCGAACTGCTTCTCGAGGGTGGAGGCCGAGACCGTCCGGGTCCACGTGTGCACCGGGTTCGCCATCCGACCGTCGTACGGGTCGGGCTTGGCCACCTGGGAGAACGCGCCGCCGTCGACGGTGTAGCCGCCGCTGGAGGCGGAGAACTCCGCGTGGACGAAGTTGTCGCCGGGGGTCTTGAGGACGGTGCCGGCCGTCATCGCGATCGCCGCGTCGGCTCGGGCGTCGTCGAGGACCGTGCGCCCGGAGCCGCGGACGACGGCCGTGCCGCGGTAGACTTGACAGGTGACCGTGTCGCAGATGTCCCACGGCGAGCCCTTGGCGCGCTGTCGAGCGCGGTAGGAGGCGGCGTAGGTGCGCGCGGCGACCGATTGCGCCGCCACCGCCTGCGGGTGCCAGGAGGACGGCATCTCGTTCGGCACGACGCCGCGCAGGTAGCGCTCCGTCGTCGTGGTGACGATCGTCTGCACCGAGCTACCCTGCCGGGTCGCGAAGACCCGTCCGGCATAGTCCTCCGCCGACCCGCCCGGCATGGTGACGCGCACGGTGTCGCCGGCGGAGAAGACGATGGTCGGCGCGACGGGCGTGCGGAAGGCACGCCACACCCCCCGGGCGTCGCGGTACTGCAGCGCCGCGCCCGCGCCGGTCGCGACCGCGCGCCAGGCGGTGTACCCGGCACCGACGGGGAGCCTGACCGCCGTGCGTCCGGTCGTGGCGGTGAGTCCGGGCTGCGGCGGCACCTCGGTGATGCCGTCGTTGTCGCGCGAGATCCACACCCTCATCTCGGTGTTCGACTGGGTCGCCTGGGTGGTGCCCGGGTAGTAGAACTCGAGGATCTGCTTCCAGGAGAGCCCCGCGTCGGCGGCGCCGTAGGCGCCCCACTGGCTCATCCCGCGGCCGTGCCCGAAGCCGCGTCCGTCGAACACGATCGTGCCGTCGGCGGGCACGGCCTGCACGGCTTCCGCACCCGAGCGGGCGGCTGTCGCGGAGGGCGTCCCGAGAGAACCGATCCCGGTGACGAGGACGGCGAGACCGAGGGCGGAGGACATGGCGGGGCGCGCGATGAGGTGTCGTGTCACGCCCCCCTCATCGGCGGGGCAGCGACCCTACTTGACCCCGAAGACCGCCCCCACCATGAGGAAGGCCCCCGAACTGCGGACATCGCCGCAGGTCGGGGGCCTTTCGATGGTCTCGGAACGGACACGAGAAGAGTGGACCTCAGAGGTCGATCGTCGCCCCCGTGCTCGCGGACTCGAGGACGGCCTCGGCGACGCGCACGACCTGCAGCCCCTGGGCGAGGGTGACGATGTCGGCATCCTTGCCGAGGACGGCGTCGCGGAAGTTCTCGTGCTCCACGAGCAACGGCTCGCGCTTGGCGATCGCGTAGCGCACGACGTCGCCTTCGGAGACTCCGCGGAAGTTCGCCACATCGTCCCACTCGGTCTTGACACTGCCGTTGGCGTGGAAGGTGAGATCGGCGGTGAGGGTGTCGGCGACGAACGCGCCCTTCTCACCGGTGATGACCGTGACGCGCTCCTTGAACGGCGACAGCCAGTTGACCAGGTGGCTCGTGATCGTGCCGTCGGCGAGCTTGCCGGCGACGCTGACCATGTCCTCGAACTCCCGGCCGCTGCGGAACGCCGTGCGGGCGGCGACCGAGGCGAACGGCTGCTGGCGCACCCAGCTCGTCAGGTCGATGTCGTGGGTGGCGAGGTCCTTGACGACGCCGACATCGGCGATGCGGGCCGGGAACGGGCCCTGGCGGCGCGTGACGATCTGGTAGACGTCGCCGAGATCGCCGTTCTCGATGCGGGCGCGGGCCTGCTGCAGGGCCGGGTTGTACCGCTCGATGTGCCCGACGGCGCCGACGAGGCCCTTGTCGGAGAACGCGTCGGCGATCTTCTGGGCGCCGGGGGTGTCGTAGGCGAGCGGCTTCTCGATCATCGCGTGGACGCCGGCGTCGGCGAGCGCGAGGGCGACGTCGACGTGGAAGGCCGTGGGGACGGCGACCATGCAGTAGTCCAGCTCGGCGGCGATGAGTTCGTCGATGCTCGACAGGAGCGGACGACCCTTGGCGACGCCGTGCGGATCCATGCCGCTGACGTCGGCGACGGCCACGAGGTCGACGCCCTCGAGTCCGGCGAGGATCCGGCCGTGGTGGCGGCCCATCATGCCGAGACCGATGAGACCGGCCCTGAGGTTCGTGTCGGTCATCGTCATGCACCGGCCTTCGCGAGCGCGTTGACGGCCTCGACGATGCGCTCGAGCCCGGCCCGGTCGACGCTCGGGTGGACCGGCAGCGACAGGCACTCCTTCGCCGCCTTCTGCGTCTGCGGCAGCTCGGCGTGAGCGTTGTCGGCGAACGGCGCGAGCTCGTGGTTGGGCACGGGATAGAACATCCCCGAGCCGATCTGGTACTGCTCCTTGAGCGCCGCGGCGAACCCGTCGCGGTCCTCGGGCACCCGCACCGTGTACTGGTGGTAGACGTGCACGGCACCCTCGGCGACCGGCGGCGTGGTGACCCCGGTGATGCCCTCGGAGAGGAACGCGGCGTTCTCCTGACGGGTGCGGGTCCAGGCGTCGACCTTCTTGAGCTGCTCACGGCCGATCGCGGCGTGGATGTCCGTCATGCGGTTGTTCAGGCCGACGACCTCGTTGTGGTACTGCTTCTCCATGCCCTGGTTGCGGTAGAGCCGCACCATCCGGGCGACCTCGGGGCTCCCGCAGGAGACCATGCCGCCCTCGCCGGAGGTCATGTTCTTCGTCGGGTAGAGGCTGAACATGCCGAACGTGCCGAAGGCCCCGACCGGGGTGCCGCCCAAGGACGCACCGTGGGCCTGCGCGGCGTCCTCGAAGATCATCAGGCCGTGCTTCTTCGCCACCGCGAGCAGCGCCGGCATGTTCGCCGGGTGGCCGTAGAGGTGCACCGGCATGATGCCGACCGTGCGCTCGGTGATCGCGGCCTCGACGCTCGCCGGGTCGAGGCAGAAGCTGCCCTCCTCGATGTCGGCGAACACCGGCGTGGCGCCCGTGAGGGCGACCGAGTTCGCCGTGGCGGCGAAGGTGAACGACGGGACGATGACCTCGTCACCGGCCTTGACGCCCGAGGCGAGCAGGCCGAGGTGCTGGCCGGAGGTGCCGGAGTTCACGGCGACGCACTCGCGACCGAGTCCGAAGTGCGCCGAGAACTCCTCCTCGAACGCCTTGACCTCCGGACCCTGCGCGAGCATCCCGCTGCGCAGCACCCGGTCGACCGCCGCGCGCTCCTCGTCACCGATGAGCGGCTTGGCGGGTGGGATGAAGTCGGTCATGTCGAGCGAGCCCCTTCCAGGCGTCCTTCTGTTCGTGGGGAGCCGCGCCTCGCGCGGCCTCCGTCAGCCGGGCGACCGGTCCGACGCACCGTGGGCCGGGCGCGTCGTTCTCGACACGGACCGGCCGGCGTCCGCACCCGAGCGGGGCTCGGGGCAGAATGTGCGGCGTCGGGCACGACCGTCACGCCGGTCAGCCTACCGTTGCCGCACTTCCGCTCGTGAAAGGTCACCCGTATGAAGGTCCTGAGTGTCGTGGGCGCGCGCCCGCAGTTCGTCAAGCTCGGGCCGGTGGCCCACGCCCTCGACGACGCGGGGGTGGAACACGTCATCGTCCACACCGGTCAGCACTACGACGCGGTGATGTCCGACGTGTTCTTCGCCGATCTCGGCATCCCCGCCCCCGACGTCCACCTCGGCGTCGGCTCGGGCACCCACGGGGTGCAGACCGGCGCGATGCTCGCGGGCCTCGACCCCGTCCTGGAGAAGCACCGCCCCGACTGGGTCCTCGTCTACGGCGACACGAACTCGACGCTGGCCGCAGCCGTGTCGGCGGTGAAGATGCACCTGCCGGTCGCCCACCTGGAGGCGGGCCTGCGCAGCTTCAACCGTCGGATGCCCGAGGAGCACAACCGGGTGCTCACCGACCACGCGGCCGACCTCCTGCTCGCCCCCACGGACGAGGCGATGACCCACCTCGCCACCGAGGGGCTCGCCGAGCGCAGCGTCATGGTCGGCGACGTGATGACCGACGTCTGCCACCTCGTCCGCGACCAGGTGGAGGGCACTCCCCTCGCCGACGCGCTCGACGTCTCCGGCGCCGGGAACATCGACCTGGAGAGCCCGTTCCTCCTCGCGACGATCCACCGGCCCGACAACACCGACACGAGGGAGCGGCTCGGCGCGATCCTCGAGGCCCTGCGGGCGGCCCCGGCCCCCGTCGTCCTCCTCGCCCACCCCCGGCTCGTCGCCAAGGCGCGTGAGCACGGCCTCGCGCTCGAGGGCGGGTCGCTCTTCGGCACCTCTCCCCTCGCCTATCCGCAGATGGTCCGCGCCGTCATGGGGGCGGCGGGCGTCGTCACCGACTCCGGCGGTCTGCAGAAGGAGGCCTACCTGCTCGGCACACCGTGTACGACGATCCGCCCCGAGACCGAGTGGGTGGAGACCCTGCGCGACGGGTGGAACATCCTCGACGACGACCTCGCCCGGCTCGCCGACGTCGCGGTGCGCCCGGCCCCCGAGACCGACCGTGGCACCCCCTACGGCGACGGTCACACCGCCGAGCGGGTGGCGCAGGTCCTCCGGGAGCGGGCCCGCTGAGACGTCCTGCCGGGCCGGCGGCACCTCGGGCGGAGGTCTGGTTCTCCTCCGGAGTCGACAGCGATCACTGACAGGGCAGGCCCGGCGTGGTTACCGTCGAGCCCATGAGCGGCGACCTCGTCATCCTCCACTCGGCCTACGGCCTCACCCGCGGGGTGCAGGCCGTCGCCGACGCCCTCGCGGCGACGGGTCGGCCCGTCCACGTGCCCGACTACTACCGCGGCCGGGTCTTCACGACCCAGGCCCAGGGCATCGCGCACCGCGACGCCATCGGCTACGCCACTCTCCTGGACCGGGTCCGTGGCGACATCGCGGGCCTCGACGAGCGCGTCTCGTTCCTCGGGTTCTCCCTCGGGGCGTCGTTCGCGCACCGGCTCGTCGCCGAACGGCCCACGATGGGGCACCTCGTCCTCGTCGGGAACACCAACCCCGTCTCGGGCCCGTGGCCGGGCGTCCCCGTGCAGGTGCACCGCTTCGAGGACGACGCCTGGGTGAAGCCCGACGACGTCGCCGACCTCAAGGCGGCCGTGGAACTCTCCGGGGCGATGTTCGAGGACCACGTCGTCCCCGGCCACGGTCATCTCTTCACCGAACGCCACCTGCCGGAGTACGACCCCGCCCGCGTCGAGACCTTCGTCGCCTCCGTGCACGACTTCCTCGACTGGGCGTGAGCGGGGCGACGTCGGTCCTCCGCCGCCGACCCCGCGACCGGCCTCAGAAGACCGCCTTCCCCCCGGTGACGCCGACGATCGTGCCCGAGACGTAGCTCGCCTCCTCCGGGCAGGCGAGGAAGACGTAGGCACCGGCGAGCTCGGCGGGTTGGCCGGGGCGACCGAGCGGGGTGTCCGCGCCGAAGGTCTCGACGTCGGAGCCCTTGCGGGTCGCCGGCTGGAGCGGGGTCCAGATCGGGCCGGGCGCGACGGCGTTGACCCGGATGCCCCTCGGCCCGAGGTCGGCGGCGAGGTTGACGGTGAGGTTGTTGATCGCCGCCTTGGTCGCGGCGTAGTCGAGCAGGGCGGTCGAGGGGTCGTAGGCCTGCACCGAGCTCGTGTTGATGATGCACGAGCCCTTGCCCAGGTGCGGGAGGGCGGCCTTGCACAACCAGATGACGGCGTGGAGGTTCGTACGCAGGGTGCGCTCGACGTCGTCGAGATCGAGGCCCGAGAGGCCCTCCTCGCCCCGGGACCAGTGGAACCCGGCGTTGTTGACGAGGATGTCCAGACCTCCGAGCCCCTCGACGGCCTCGGCGATCGACCGTTCGCATTCGGCGTTCGTGCGCAGGTCGGCGGGCACGAGCACGGCGATGCGGCCGGCGTCGCGGACGAGGCGTGCGGTCTCCTCGGCGTCGACCTGCTCCTCCGGGAGGTACCCGAGCGCGACGTCGGCACCCTCCCGGGCGAACGCGATCGCGACGGCCCGCCCGATGCCGGAGTCACCGCCGGTGATGTACGCCTTGAGTCCGGTGAGACGGTCGCGGCCGGTCCACGTGTGCTCCCCGTGGTCGGGCACGGGGGTCATCTCGCCGGTGAGCCCGGGCGGGGCCTGCTCCTGCGGCGGGAAGCTCTTGCCCTCCTCGTCGCGGACGAGCTTCTCGGCGTTGCGGACGACGTCGGGTGTGGTCACGAGTTCTCCTGGTGAGCGGTGAGGGTCTCGACGATGACCTTCTTGACGAGCTCGGGATCGCGGTCGATCTCGAGGACGTGGCGGTCGGCGTCGCGGAGGTAGGCGTAGGCGTCGGGGATCTCGGGTTCGCGACCCACCGCCTCGGCGATGGTCGCGGCGAACTTGACGGGCAGGGCGGTCTCGAGGACGACGAGCGGGGTGTCGACCTCGCCGCCGTCGAGGACGTCGAAGGCGACCGTGAGGGCGTCGGCGGTGTGCGGGTCGACGAGCACACCGTATTCCTTCTCCACCGCCGCGATCGTCGCGAGGCGGTCGGCGTGCGTCGAGGTGCCCGAGAGGAATCCGTGCACCGAGCGGAGGCGCTCGAACGCCGGGTCGGAAGAGAGGTCGAACCCCTGCCCGGTGGACAGGCCGCCGAACAGCTCGGCGGTCCGGGCCCCGTCGCGGCCCAGCAGGTCGAAGACGAACCGCTCGAGGTTGCTCGCCTTGGAGATGTCCATCGACGGCGAACTCGTCTCGTGCGTCTCGGCGCTCGTGCGCACGCGGTAGACGCCGGTGCGGAAGAACTCGTCCAGGACGTCGTTCTCGTTCGTCGCGACGACGAGGGTGTCGATCGGTACGCCCATCGCCTTGGCCACGTGACCGGCGCAGACGTTGCCGAAGTTGCCGGTGGGCACGACGAAGGAGACGCGGGCGGTGTCGGGGTCCTCGACCTCCTCGGTGGCGCGCAGCCAGCACGCGACGTAGTAGACGACCTGGGCGAGCAGCCGCGCCCAGTTGATGGAGTTGACCGCGCCGAGGCGGTGGAGCTCCTTGAAGTCGAGATCGGAGGCGACCTGCTTGACGATGTCCTGGCAGTCGTCGAACACGCCGTCGACGGCGAGGTTGACGACGTGCGGGTCGTCGACGGAGAACATCTGGGCCTGCTGGAACGGGGTCATGCGGCCCAGGGGGCTGAGCATGAACACGTGGATGTTCCTCCGGCCCTTCATCGCGAAGATCGCGGCGCTGCCGGTGTCGCCGCTGGTGGCGCCGAGGATGGCGAGGGAGGAGTCACGGCGGGCGAGTTCGTACTCGAAGAGCTCCCCGAGGAGCTGCATCGCCATGTCCTTGAACGCGGCGGTGGGGCCGTTGCTCAGGTGCCCGAGGAACAGGCGGCGGTCGAGCCGGGTGACCGGCACGATCTCCTCGGTCCCGAACTTCTCGGCCGTGTAGGCACGCTCGCAGATCGCGCGAAGATCGGCGTCCGGGATGTCGTCGACGAACAGCGACAGGATCGCGTGGGCGAGCGCCGCGTACCCCTCCTCGGCGAGAAGCCGGCGCCACGTCGCGAGCGTCTCGGTGTCGACCTGCGGATAGGACTCGGGCAGGTAGAGACCGCCGTCGGGCGCGAGCCCGCCGATGAGGATGTCGCAGAAGCCCTGGGAGGCCACGCCGTCGGGGTCACGGGTCGAGAGATAGCGCACGTCGCCCAGCCTAGGCGGCGGCACGCTCACCTCGCCGGATGCGTCCGCGTGTCGACGACGCGTCGCCCCCACCTCACGGGGGCAGCCGGACGACGTCGTCGGATCGGGGTGGCCGAGACCGGGTGGGTCAGGCCTTGCCGACGGTGCGGAAGGTCGTGCCCTCGAAGCGGGTCGGGTCGAGCCAGCGTCGGCCGTCGACGACGACCGAGACGCCGGGCAGGTCCCCGGCGTCGAGGTCCCGGTACTCCGCGTGGTCGGCCTGGACGACGGCGACGTCGACGGGCTCACCGAGGTGGTAGGGCGTCCAGCCGAACGCCGTGATCTCGTCGTCGGTGTACATCGGGTCGTGGACGAGCACCTCGGCGCCCTCGGCGCGCAGCGCGTCCACGGTGGCGAAGACCCCGGAGAACGCGGTCTCCTTGACCCCGCCGCGATAGGCCGCGCCGAGCACGACGACCCTCCTGCCGGCGAGATCGCCGGCCGCCCCCTTGGCGAGACCGACCGTGTACGAGGGCATGTCGGCGTTCGCCTCGCGCGCGGCCCGGACGACGGTCGCCTCGGGGTCGTTCCACAGGTAGAGCCGCGGGTAGACGGGGATGCAGTGCCCGCCGACCGCGATGCCGGGCCGGTGGATGTGGCTGTAGGGCTGGGAGTTGCTCGCCTCGATGACCTGGTAGACGTCGATGCCGTTCACGGCGGCGAAGCGCCCGAACTGGTTCGCGAGCCCGATGTTGACGTCGCGGTAGGTGGTCTCGGCGAGCTTCGCCATCTCGGCGGCCTCGGCCGACCCGAGGTCCCACACGCCGTTGCCGCGCTCGAGGTCGGCGCGCTCGTCGAAGTCGAGCACGGCCTCGTAGAACTCGATGCCGCGCTCGACACCCGCCCCGCCGAGCCCGTCGAGACCACCGATGAGCTTGGGGTACTTGCGCAGGTCCGCGAAGACCCGGCCGGTGAGGACACGCTCGGGCGAGAAGACGAGGTGGAAGTCCTCGCCCTCGACGAGCCCGGAGCCCTCCTCGAGCATGGGCTTCCAGCGGTCGCGGGTGGTGCCGACGGGCAGGGTCGTCTCGTAGGAGACGAGGGTTCCCGGACGCAGGCCGCGGGCGATGTCCTTGGTGGCGGACTCCATCCACCCGAAGTCGGGCTTGCCGTCGGCGTCGACGAAGAGCGGCACGACGACCACGACGGCGTCGGACTGGGAGACGGCGGAGGCCGTGTCGGTCGTGGCCTCGATGAGACCGCCGGCGACGGCCTCGGCGAGCTTCTCCTGCAGGTGCGCCTCGCCGGGGAACGGCTCCGTGCCGGCGTTGACCAGCTCGACGACGGCGGGGTTGACGTCGGCCCCGAGGACGCGATGCCCCTTGGAGGCGAACTGCACGGCGAGCGGAAGGCCGATCTTGCCGAGACCCACGACGGTGATGTTCACGCGAGAATTCCTCACTTCCGGCGTCGCCGCCGAGATATCCGATTCGAATCCGCCCCCGATCCTATGTCCTTCGCTCGGGCCCAGGACCGCCCCCCGCGCCCGACACCCCGTGGACGAGCGTGTCGAGGACACCGACGACGCGCGGGTCGTACTCGTGGCCGAGTCCGAGGTAGAGACGCTCGAGGGCGGCGTCGGGATCGGCGAGCGGAAGACCGGCGGACCGGCCGGTGAGGAGGTCGTCGTAGGCGTTCGCGACGCGGATGACCCGGCTGGCGACGGGCTGGGGCCGCCGGTGCGAGACGTGGAGGCGATAGGGCAGGGCCTGGGCCTCGATGAGGTCGGCCTCGACGTCGAGGACCCCTGTCGCGCGCGCGATCGCCGCGCCGTCGGCGGCGATGCCCTCCTGGTCGGCGGGGGCCGCGAGCACGGTGGCGCCGGAGGGCACCGGCCGCTCGAGGCGGACCTGGCCGAGGTCGTGCAGGAGGGCGGCCCGTTCGATCTCGGCCAGTTCCCGCCGTCCGAGGCCGATCTCCCGCCCGATCCGGGTCGACAGGTCCGCGACCCGGGCCGCGTGGCCGGGCCGCACCATCCCCATCGCCTCGGGGAGGTGGGACAGGGCGACGACGCTCTGCCGAGCGTGCTCGCGCATCTCGTCACGCCGACGGATGGCGAACTGGTTGAACATCAGGGGCAGCAGGATGAGGGGCAGCGCCGGCAACCCGAGGAGGGGCTGCGCGACCGCGACGAGCACGGCGGTGGAGGCGGGGACGATCCCGAGGGTGATGCTCTCGGCGAGCGCAGCGGCGTGGACGGTGCGGCGGGCCCCGCGGGCGGGGCGGGTGGCCTCGGCACGCAAGGGGGCCTCGAGAATCAGCACGGCGTAGACGACCGTGAGGAGCGCGAGGGCCCCGACCTGGGGCGGGACCGCGCCGAAGGCGGCGCGGAAGGGATGGGTGGCGCCCACCCCCGCGAGGATCGCCGAGAGGACGACGACCGTGACGAGCCGCGGCGCGGCGTGCCACCACACGGGGCTCCACCCCGCAGGAGTCACCGACCGACTCGCGAGGATCCCCCCGACGACCAGCCCGACGGCGGACACCCCGAGCGCGATCCACGGCGAGCCCCAGCCCGCATGCCCGAGGCCGGTCGTCACCGAGAGCGCGAGCGCGGCCGTCGCCCCGACGTCGACGGTGCGCGAGGCACCGCCCGCGCGCGTCGTCCCGCTCATCCTCGTCACGGCGTCGTCGTTCCGGAGCGAGGAGCCGACGACGATCGTGGCGAGGAACAGGACGAGCAGCAGCCCGTCGCCGTGCAACGCCGGCAGGCCGGTCGGGTCGCCGGCGGCCACGGCCACGGCCAACGCCGTGACGAGGCCGAAGACGGCCCAGGCGACCCAGGTCGCGACGGTGAAGGCGTCGGCGCGTCGACGTACCGCCGGGCCGGTGTCCGGAAGCGGGATGGGCGGACGGGGAGGCGCACCGCCGACCGCGTCGGTGGTCGCAGACGGGTTCGGGCCCTCGGGTGAGAACGCGGAGGCACTGATGTCGTCGGTCACGGCCGTCCCTCCCTGGTCTCCGAGGCGCTCGCGTCGGAACGCCCCGGTCGTCCCGCTCGGCGCGCGGTCCCCGGCCGTCCCGGTCGTAGGGCTCGGGAGGCCCGGGCACCGAGCCCGCGACCGTCGGCCGCACTCCCGGCCGACGACCCGGGGGCGTCCGGGCGCCGGGCGGCGCCGTGGCCACCCTCCTCCTCCACCACGTCGGTGACGCGCACGGCCGAGGCGAGGGCGGCGACGACGACCGGGTCGAAGCGCCGGCCCGCGAGCTCTCGGAGCCGGGAGACCGCGTCGACGTCGGGGTGGGCGGCCTCGGAGGCGCTCACGAGCGCGTCGGCCGCGTCGGCCACGGCGAGGACGCGCGCCGACAGGGGGATCTCCTCGCCCACGAGCCCGCCGGGCCCGCCGCCGCCGTCGAACCACTCCCCCTCGAACCGCACCGCGGAGGCGGCGGCCGCGAGGAACCCGACCCGTCCGACGACCTCGTCGGAGGTGAGCGCCCGGGCCACCGCCGGTGCGGGGTCCTCGCCGGCGCACTGCGCGACCGAGCACGGCTCGGGCATCCCGACCGCATGCAGGCGGGCCGCGGCCTGGAGCGCGTCCCGGTCGGCGGGACGCATCCCCAGCTCGGTGGCGATCGCGAGGGCGTACCGCATGACCCGGTCGTCGTGGGCACGCACCCCTTCGTCCCGACCTGCGCCCGCGATCGCCTCGACGAGGCTCGCGCGGGTGCGACGCTCGGCCGAGAACAGCCCGTGCATGTGCCGGGTGACGACCAGCGGGGCTGTGACCAGGAGCAACGCGATGAAGTCCAATCCGCCCGGGCCCCAGAGCACGACGACGACGAACGCCACGATCGCCCAGGCGAGGAAGGTCGGGACGGTCCGTGCCATGCCCCGCACGACCGTGAGCCGGCTGGGCGTCATGGGGTCGCGGGCGGTGACCATGAGCAGGACGGCGAGGTTCGTCGCGAGGAACGCGGCGTCGGCGAGCAGGAGCGGCACCCCGACGCTCGTCGTGAGCACCCGCACCCGGTCCTCGACCGCGAGGTCGAGGGGGACGCCCGAGCGGGTGAGGGCTCCGTCGACGAGGACGGCTCCGCCGGCGTGCGCGTAGACCCACGAGGCGACGGCCGCGGAGAGGCCGAACATGAGGCCGTTGAAGACCCACGCCTGCCACCAGCCCTGACGCGCGTCGAGCACCGCCGCCCCGATGCCGAGCAGCACGGCACCGACCGGCCCGACGAGAGGGATGGCGGCGAGCAGCACCACGGCGGTGAAGGAGAAGGACACCCGCTCCTCCGAGCGGCCGAACCGCAACCCCGCGCTGGCGGCCGCCGCGACGAGCAGCACGGTGAAGGTGAAGACGTCCCCGAGCCCGAAGACACGGAAGTCCCGCATCTGCCAGGTGAGCGAGGCCGTGAGCACGGCTGCGACGAGGAGGGGGGCGATCATGCCAGGACGCCCGCTCCGGCTGTGACCGGAGCGGGCGTCCTGGGCGCCGACGGCTGCCGAAGTGGGCACGCCCACGGTGGCGCGGTGACCCGTGTCCTTCGACAACTTTCGGTTGTTCATTCCTCGATTCTAGGCGAGGAACGTCGATGTTCTAAGGAGAGGAGCCGCCCTCAGAAGGACGGGGTCCACCACCAGCAACGGGAGGTACGCATAGGATTCGTCTCCATCTGTGTGATCCGTGGCCGTCCCTCTCCCCCAAGGGCTCTCACTGAGAGACCGGAGCGGCCGACGGTGGCGAATAATTCGAGGATTTGCCGCGTGGAACTGACCCCAATCAGTTCTTCGCGACACTTTGAATATAGATCCTCGCGGACGCCCGACACACAGTCGAGCGCCTTTGTTTGCACACTCTTTGCCACCTTTACCGATGCCTATGAATGGGTCGGACGTCCATTCTCCGACTTGGACACGCGCCCCATTCGTTTACTATTCGGTTAACTCTTCGTCAAGGCCCCAGGCCAGCCCACGTGAGCGGACCGGGCACACGCCCGGCGGGCCGCCGCATCGGCGGCAGATCCCGCGTGCCGACATCCTGGCCCACATGTCGAGACCTCGGGGCGGGGATCCCGAGGAGCGCCCGCGATTCGGGGCCGAGAGGCGGCGTGTGGGAGGATGACGCGACGGCACGACTGCCTCGAAGGAGCACAACATGAGCAAGCGAGCACGCAAGCGTCGCGCCCGCAAGGGCAACAAGGCCAACCACGGCCGCAAGCCCAACGCCTGAGCGCGCCCACACGTCGAAGGGCCCCGACCGCAGCGGTCGGGGCCCTTCGCCATGTCGTGGCGCGTGATGTCGCGTCGCATTCGGAGGCGTCTCGCCCCGCGCCGTCCCACCGGCCCGTGCGCCGCGGCGCCCCGGCGGGCCCACCTCACTCCCGGTCCGCGGACTCCTCGCGGACCTCGAAGGTGGTGATCTGCGCCATGATCTGCATCCGCAGGGTGCGCGGCGCCGGCTGGCAGGCGCAGGAGCGGCGGACGAGCGCCTTGAGCACGAGGTCGCGCTCGTACTCGGTCATGCACGGGCTGCACGCGTCGAGGTGGGCCTTGATGCGGTCGCAGTCGCCCTCGTCCATCTCGGCGTCGATGTACTCGAAGACACGGAGACGGAACTCGGAGCAGTCGGTGGGGTGGACCTCCTCGCGGAGCTCGTCGTCGCCCCCGCGCCCCGGCCCCTGGTGGAACTCGTCGGGAGTCATCGGTTCACCCCCGAGTAGCCGCGCTCGGCCGCGTAGTCGGTGAGCAGTTCGCGCAGTTGACGGCGCCCACGGTGCAACCGCGACATCACGGTGCCGATCGGCGTGTCCATGATCTCGGCGATCTCCTTGTAGGCGAACCCCTCGACGTCGGCGAGGTAGACCGCGAGGCGGAAGTCCTCACCGAGCTGGGCGAGCGCACGGGTGACGTCGCTGTCGGGCAGGTGGTCGAGCGCCTCGACCTCGGCGGAGCGCAGGCCGGTGGAGGTGTGCGACTCGGCGCGGGCGAGCTGGTAGTCCTGCACCTCCGCCGCGTCCGACTGCTGCGGTTGGCGCTGCTTCTTGCGGTAGGAGTTGATGTAGGTGTTCGTGAGGATGCGGTACAGCCACGCCTTGAGGTTGGTGCCGGGCTTGTACTGGTGGAACGCGGCGAAGGCCTTGGCGTACGTCTCCTGCACGAGATCCTCGGCGTCGGCGGGGTTGCGCGTCGTGCGCAGCGCCGCGCTGTAGAGCTGGTCGAGGTAGGGCATCGCGTCGCGCTCGAACCGGGCCGCGCGCTGGGCGGGCGTCTCGGCGCCGACGTCGACGCCGCCGACGTCGGTGACGCTCGGATCCGACGCGGACGGAGCCGCTTCCTCGCGTGGTTCGGGGCGTTCGTCGCGTGGTTCGGGGACGGGCCGTGGGGCCGGTGGTGCGGATGACTCGTTCATCACCGTCCAGGGTAGTTCCCGGGCGGGGATGCCGCGCGTCCCGACCGCCTCGGTGAGACCGAGGAAGCCGGTCTCCGGCGGTGCGGGGTGGGTCTGGACCAACACGCTGATTCTCCTTGGGCCTGGAATGTCCACTCGGGAGCGTCAACGGTGCCGGGAGCCCCGCGCATTCCCGGCCCGGCCGGATCGTGGCGTTCGTCGGGGACCTCTCGCGGCTCGCGTCAGCCGATGATCTCGCCGGTCGTGGGGTCCACGACGCCCTCGAGTTCCTCGACCGGTGCAGGGTCGAGCAGGTGTGGTCCGTTGACACGGGAGGAGCCGACGGCGCGCCCCACCGGGTAGGCGTCGAAGCGGCCCGGGCGGCAGTAGGCGAGCAGGTCGGCCACCTCGTCGGTGTCCGCGAGCCGCGGGTCCAGCCACCGGTCCCAGTCCTGCGGGTCGAGGACGAGGGGTTGGCGATCGTGGATGCGGTCGAGGCCCGGTTCGGCGGTGGTCGTGACGATCGCGACGCTGACGAGCCACGTGCGCGGGTCCTCGGGGTCCCCGGCGGGGTCCTTCCAGAACTCGTAGAGACCCGCGAGGGCGAGGGGCACGCCGTCACCGCGGTGGATGAAGAAGGGCTGTCGCCGCGGCTTCCCCTTGACGGTCGCCGTGGGGCTGCGCTGCCATTCGAACCACCCGTCGGCCGGGACGAGTGCCCGACGGGCGGCCGCGGCCTTGCGGAACGCGGGCTTCTCCAGCACCGTCTCGGCACGCGCGTTGATCATCCGCGCACCGACCGCGGGGCTCTCCGCCCACGACGGCACGAGCCCCCAGGTGAGCAGCCGTAGCTGCCGCACCGGGTCCGGGTCCTCACCCACGGGCCGCTCGAGGACCACGCGGACGTTCTTGCTCGGGGCGACGTTGTGGTCGGGGGTGCCCGCCGGGGGCTCCTGGGGCGCCGCGAGGATCGAGCGCACGGGCGCGTCGGTGCGGTCGATCGCGACGTCGAACTCCGCCACGAGATCCTCGTTCGTCGCCGACGAGGCGTACCTGCCGCACATGCTCCGCTCCTCCGCCCCGCAGGGGTCCTCACAGGGATCCGGCGACGACCATGATCCCCCCGAACACGACACCGAGCACGACGAGCACGATGCTCGTGTACCCCATGACGTCGCGGATCCGCAGGCGCGCGATCGCGAGCATCGGCAGGGCCCAGAACGGTTGGATGAGGTTGGTCCACTGATCGCCGTAGGCGATGCCCATGACGACGATCGCCGGGTCGACGCCGAGCTGTGTGGCCGCCTCGAGGAAGACCGGCGCCTGGACCGCGAACTGCCCCCCGCCGCTCGGGACGAACATGTTGGTGATTCCACCGGCGAGGAAGGCGAACAGACCGAGGGTCTGCGGGGTCGAGATCGCGACGAACACGTCGCTGAAGATCTGGATGAGCCCGGTCGCCGTCATGATCCCGAGGATGCCCGCGTAGAACGGGAACTGCAGGAGGATGTCGCCGACGTTGCGGGCGGCGTCGGCGACGAGCTCACCAAGGCGCCGGGGCGAGTCGACGAGCAGCAGGATCAGGCACAGGAACGTCCAGTTGACGATGTCGAGGGTGAGCGCGAAACCCTCGGTGGCGAAGTACGCGACGAGGTAGGCGAGCAGCAGCACCCCCATGATCACCGTGACGACGCGGGAGTCGTCGATCCTGTCGGCCGGGGTGTAGGCCTCGCCGCCTTCGGTGAAGCCGTGTTCGCCGTGCACCTCCTCGTTCGCGAGTCTCGCGCCCTGCGGCAGCTCGACGACGCGGTCCTCCAGCCGCGGACGCAGCAGGACCACCGTCACGACGATGGCGGCGACCGCGACGAGGATGCCGATGAGGTTCCAGCTCGAGAAGATCGTGGCGGTGATCGGGATGATCGTGCCGGTCTGCTTCACCACGAACGAGCCGGGGGTGGCGGCGGCGAGGGGCCCCGAGCCGCTGTAGCCCATGTGCCAGACCGAGAACCCGCTGTAGCCGGCGGCCACGAGCAGCGGATAGTGCAGGCGGATGCCCCGGTCCCGTCCCTGACGGGCGACCTCGATCGAGAGGAGCGCCGCGACGACGAGGCCCAGCCCCCAGGTGATGAGGGCGCTCACGGCCGAGGCGAGGGCGACGAAGCCGTACGCCTGGGCCGGTGTCCTCGGGATCGCCGCGGCACGGTCCATGAGCCTGCGCACCGGACCGGTGTTCGCGAGGACGTACCCCAGCAGGAGGATGAGCGCCATCTGGGTCATGAAGGCCAGCAGGCCGGTGAGTCCGTCGCCCCAGGCCAGGACCACCTTCACCGGGCCCGCGTCGGTGAGGCCCAGTGCCAACGCCGCCACGACGAGGGTGAGCACGGTCGCGAACACCAGTGAGCCGGGCAACCAGCGCTCGACGACCTTGACCATCGGTTGGGACAGCACGCGCAGCACGGGGACTCCTGAGGCGTCGGGACGTGTCTTGGATCACACGGATGTCCGCGATCCTACGGGTCCGACGTGCGCCGGCGGCGGTCTTCGCCCCGCTCCTCCGACCGCGAGGGGCGGGTGTCGGTGTCGCCGACTACGGTAGGTGGCGGGCGCACTCCCGCACGGGTGTGGTGCCCGTCGAGACGATCCTTGAAGGAGACACGATGATCCGCCGACTCGCCCGCCCCATGCTCGCTGCCGTGTTCGTCACTGGAGGGATCGACGCTCTCCGCCACCCGGGCGGCCGCGTCGAGCTCGCCGCTCCGTTCACCAAGAAGGCCGCCGAGGTCGCCGGCACCCCCGACGACCCCGAGATGATGGTCCGCGCCAACGGCGCCCTCATGGCCCTCTCCGGCGCCATGCTCGCCACCGGTCGCATGCCGCGCCTCGCCAGCACGATGCTCGCCGCGTCCCTCGTGCCCACCACGGTCGTCGGCCACCAGTTCTGGAACGAGCGCGAGGCCACCGCCCGTCAGGCGCACAAGATCCAGTTCATGAAGAACCTTGGCCTGCTCGGCGGCGTCATGCTCGCCGCCGTCGACACCGCCGGCAAGCCCGGTCTCGCCTGGCGCGCCCAGAACGCCGCCAAGTCCGCCCGCCGCGAGGCCCGCCTCGCCAAGGCGCAGGCCAAGCTCGCCGTCTCCTGATCCGCGAGGTCCTTCCGCCGGTGTCATCGCCTCCTGATCCCTGGCCCGCACCGTCGCGCACGACCCCGGTCGACGCGACGGTGCGGCTGCCCGGAAGCAAGTCGCTCACCAACCGCTACCTCATCCTCGCAGCGCTGGCCGACGGCACCTCGCGCCTGCGGGCTCCGTTGCGGAGTCGTGACACCGAGCTGATGGCCGCGGCGATCCGCACCCTCGGCGCACGGGTCGTCGACGAACCCGACGGTGACTGGATCGTGGAGCCCGGGCCCGTCCGCGGCGGCGCCGACGTCGACTGCGGCCTGGCCGGCACGGTCATGCGCTTCGTCCCTCCGGTCGCCGCCCTCGCCGACGGACCCGTGCGGTTCGACGGTGATCCCGGCGCCCGGGTGCGGCCGGTGGGCACCGGCCTGTCGGCCCTGCGCGCCCTGGGTGTGGAGGTGAGCGACGACGCCGGTCGGATGCCGTTCACGGTCCACGGACGCGGACACGTCGACGGCGGACTCGTCGAGATGGACGCCTCCGCCAGTTCGCAGTTCGTCTCCGCGCTGCTGCTCGCCGCACCGCGCTTCGAGCACGGCGTCACCGTCGTGCACCGCGGTGGCCCCGTGCCGAGCGAACCCCACATCGCGATGACCGTCGAGGTCCTGCGCGACGCCGGGGTCATGGTGGACGACGCCGAACCGGACCGGTGGATCGTCGAGCCCGGCCCCATCCTCCCGCTCGACGTCGTCGTCGAGCCGGACCTCTCGAACGCGGCGGCCTTCCTCGCCGCGGCGATGGTCACCGGTGGACGGGTCCGGGTGCCCGACTGGCCGCATCACACCACCCAGGCGGGCGACCACATCCGCGACGTGTTCGACGCGATGGGCGGCGACGTCGCCCTCGACCGCGACGGGCTCACCGTCGTCGGTCCCGACCGTCCGAGTGGGCTCGACGTCGATCTGCACGACGCCGGCGAGCTCACCCCCGTCGTCGCGGCCGTCGCCGCGCTCGCGGACTCCCCGAGCTGGCTGCGGGGCATCGCCCACCTGCGCGGCCACGAGACCGACCGCCTCACCGCCCTCGCTCGGGAGATCGCGAAGGTCGGGGGCCGCGTCGAGGCCACCGCGGACGCGCTCCACATCGTCCCGGGCGCGACGCGCGCCGCGACGATCCACACCTACGCCGACCACCGCATGGCGATGGCGGCGGCCGTCCTCGGCCTCGCGATCCCCGGCGTTCTCGTCGAGGACGTCGCGACGACCGGCAAGACGCTGCCCGGCTTCCCCGGTATGTGGGAGGCCATGGTCGACGGGGTCCACGCGCCGTGAGCGGGAGGTGTGCGCGATGAGCGCCGGTGTGTCGCGTGCTCAGGACGACCTGGTGACCGGGTGAGTCGGCTCGCCGACCGCTACGACGAGCGCGACGTGCGGGTACGTCCGGGGCGTCGCGGCTCCCGGCCTCGCACGAAGGAGCGCCCCCGCCACGAGGACGCAGTCATCGGCACGGTCATCACGGTCGACCGCGGCCGCTACACCGTGCGGGTCGAGGACCGCCTCGTCATCGCGATGCGCGCCCGCGAGCTGGGACGCAAGGCCGCCGTCGTCGGCGACGACGTCGCTCTGGTCGGGGACGTGCGCGGTGGCCCCGACCGCCTGGCGCGCATCGTCCGCATCGAGCCCCGCCGCTCGGTGTTGCGGCGCACCGCCGACGACACCGATCCCGTCGAACGCGTCATCGTCGCCAACGCCGACCAGCTCGTCGTCGTCACGGCCCTCGCCGACCCCGAACCGCGACCGCGCATGATCGACCGGTGCCTCGTCGCCGCCTACGACGCCGGCCTGGAGCCGCTGCTCGTCCTCACCAAGGCCGACCGCATGGACGCCGACGACCCGCCCGACGTCCTCGAGATGTACCGCCCCCTCGATGTGCCCGTCGTCGTCACCTCGTTCGCCGACGACGACAGCGGCGACGGCGACGGCGGCGAGACGAGGAGCGAGACCGGGACGTTCGGTCCCCATCGCATCGTCGGGGTCGAGGAGGTACGGGCGTTGCTCACCGGCCGCGTGAGCGTGCTCGTCGGGCACTCCGGGGTGGGCAAGTCGACACTCGTCAACGCCCTGGTGCCGGACGCCGACCGGGCGACCGGCCACGTCAACGACGTGACCGGGCGCGGCCGGCACACCTCCACCTCGGCGATCGCGCTCGAGCTGCCGCCGGATCCGGGCGGCGGGCGGGGCTGGATCGTCGACACCCCCGGTGTCCGGTCGTTCGGGCTCGCCCACATCGACCCCGACCGCATCGTCACGCACTTCCCCGAACTCGCCGGCGGGCTCGAGGACTGCCCACGCGGGTGCTCCCACGACGAGGAGGAGTGCGGGCTCGACGCATGGGTGGACTCCGGCCGGGCCGGGCCGTCGGGTGCCGCACGCCTGGACTCCCTGCGACGGCTGCTCCGCGCCCGCACCGAGACCCCCCGCGACCACGACCCCCGCCCCGGCGCGGGTGCGTGACGGACGAAACGCCGCAGGCCCGGGCAGAGGTGAGTCGGGGGTGTCATCATCGGACGATGGGGTCCAAGAAGAAGATGAAGAAGTCCGTCTACGAGGCCGAACTGCTCCGTCTGCAGCAGGAGCTCGTCGACATGCAGCAGTGGATCAAGGAGACCGGGCAGCGACTCGTCGTCGTCTTCGAGGGCCGGGACGCGGCCGGCAAGGGTGGCGCGATCAAGCGTGTCAGCGAGTACCTCAACCCGCGCACCGCCCAGATCGTCGCCCTGCCCGCGCCCACCGAGCGGCAGCGCACCCAGTGGTACTTCCAGCGCTACGTGGAGCACCTTCCGGCGGCCGGTGAGATCCGGCTGTTCGATCGGTCCTGGTACAACCGGGCCGGCGTCGAGCGGGTCATGGGGTACTGCTCCTCGGCGGAGTACCGGCGGTTCCTGCGCCAGTGCCCGATCTACGAGCGCATGCTCATCGAGGACGGCATCATGCTGCGCAAGTACTGGTTCTCGGTGAGCGACCACGAGCAGGTCAAGCGGTTCGAGTCCCGCCTCACCGACCCGATGCGGCGTTGGAAGCTCTCCCCCACCGACCTCGAGTCCCTCACGCGGTGGGAGGAGTACAGCCGCGCCAAGGACGACATGTTCGTCCACACCGACATCCCCGAGGCCCGGTGGAACGTCGTCGAGAGCGACGACAAGCGCGCGGCGCGCATCAACATGATCGCCCACCTGCTGCACTCCGTGCCCTATGAGCACATCGAGCAGCCCCAGCTCACGCTGCCCGAACGCCCCGACTCGACGGGCTACAAGCGCACCGACCGGGCCCTGCAACTCGAGGTCCCCGACCACGCCTCGACGGTCGGCGAGGAGTGCCACAGCCCGTACGAGGACCCCGAAGACTGACACCACCGGCGAGGTGAAGCGAATCCTGCACGCCACGGGGCGTGTTGGGCGATAGCGTGTCGTCCGTGCCCGAGTACACCGACGACCTCCGTCTCGCCCATGTCCTCGCCGATTCCGTCGAACGCGTCACGATGGGTCGCTACCAGGCCGAGGACCTGGTCGTCGAGACCAAGCCCGACCTCACCCCGGTGAGCGACGCCGACAAGGACGCCGAGGATCTCATCCGCTCCTACCTCAAGCGTGCCCGCTCGCGCGACGCGGTGCAGGGCGAGGAGGGTGGCACAACGGGTCACGGCAACCGCAAGTGGATCATCGACCCGATCGACGGCACGAAGAACTACGTGCGCGGGGTCCCCGTGTGGGCGACCCTCATGGCGCTCGTCGAGGACGACGAGGTCGTCGTGGGGCTCGTGAGCGCTCCGGCCCTCAACCGTCGCTGGTGGGCGGCCAAGGGCACCGGGGCCTGGACCGGGCGCTCGCTCGCGGGCGCGCGTCGGATGCGCGTGTCGTCCGTCGCCGCGGTCGAGGACGCCTCGCTGTCGCACTCGGAGATCTCCGAATGGACCGAGGCCGGGCTGCGCGACCGGTTCCTCGACCTCAGCGAGGAGGTCTGGCGCACCCGGGCCTACGGTGACTTCTGGTCGTACATGCTCGTCGCCGAGGGTGCCGTCGACATCGCCGCCGAGCCACAGCTCGAGGTGTACGACATGGCCGCGCTCGTCCCGATCGTCACCGAGGCGGGCGGGCGCTTCACCTCGCTCGAGGGCGCGGACGGTCCCTGGGGTGGCGGTGCCGTCGCGACCAACGGTCTGCTCCACGACGAGGTCCTCCGTCGCCTGCGTCCCGACGGCGCCTGACGACGGCCCCCACCCGGGCGCACACCGACGCGCTCAGCCCACGGCCTCGCTCAGCCCACGACCTCCACGGGCAGATCGGTGGTGAGCGTGGGCACGAGTGCGTCGGCGTCCCCGACGACGACGACGGTCCACTGCCGGTCGACGTGCGCGCGGTAGGCCTCGGTGAGGCGTTCGGGCGTGAGCGTGAGGGTGTCGGCGAGGACCTCGGAGGTGTGCGCCGTGCCCAGTCCGTCGAGTGCGCGGGCCGCGGCCTCGGCGGCGACGACGTCGGCCGTCGCGAACCGACCGGGAGCCGTGAGCGACAGGTAGTCGACGCCCGCGGTCGTCTCCGCCGCGGTGAACCCCTCGGTCGCCGGGGCGTCGAGGATCGACAGCGTGAGATCGAGGGCCTCGGCCGTCACCTCCGTGCGCACCGAGCCGGTCGTCATGAACAGCCCGTTCCCCGAGCGTGGGCGGGCGTTCGACCGCATCCCGTAGGTGAACCCCTTCTCCTCCCGCAGGACCGCGTCGAGGCGCGCGTGCGGGGAGCCCCCGAGCAGGTAGGCGATGACGGGGAAGGGTGCCCAGCCACCCTCGACCCGCCGGTCCGGCCCCGTGCACCCGAGGTGGAGCTCGCTCTGCACGCTGCCGGGACGGTCCACGACGACGAGGCGTCGCGCGTCCTGCGCCCGCACCAGCGGTGCGGGGGTCGACGCGGCCGGTCCACCCGTCCATCCCGCGAAGGCCTCGTCGACGAGGGCGCGCACGTCGAGACCGCGGAGGTCACCGGCGACGACGATGCTCGACCCCACCGGCCGCACCTGCGCGTGCCGGGCGCGCACGACGTCGGCGGTGATCGCCGACACCGTCTGCGGCGACCCGGCCGTCGGGCGGGACGCGCGGGTGCCGGGTGCGTAGTAGGTGCGCGCGAACTCGCGTGCGGCGCGCATGCCGGGGTGGGCCTCCTCCTGGTCGATCTCGGCGAGGCGGGTGCGCACCTGGCGGGCGACCTCGTCCTCCCCGAGGGTCGGCGTCGTCAGGACGTCGACGAGGAGCGACAACGCCTCGGGCAGGCGGCGGCCCGACACGTCCATGTCGACGACGAGGCCCCGCTCCCCCACGCCCGCATGCAACGAGACTCCGGTGCGTTCGAGGAGTTCCACCATCTCCTCGGGGCCACGGCCCGCCGCGCCCTCGTCGAGCGTCCGGGCCATGATCGCCCCCACGCCTTCGTAGGCCTCGGGTTCGGTGTCCAGCGGCAACGGGCAGGTCACCTGCACCGAGACGACGTGCTGACCCGGCAGGTCGAAGGCGAGCAGGTCCGCCCCACATCTCGTCTCGTACCGGTCCGGTTGCGGGAACGCCCACGGCCCGGGGCGCGTGATCGTCGGACGAGTGCTCATCACAGGTCTCCTTCGTCCGTGACGGGCCGCCCGGCATGGGGCTGCCCGGCGTCGGGCTGTCGGGTGCGGGGGTGCCCCACGTCGCCGGGATAGGCGATGACCGCGCGGTGGTCGGGGCGCAGCCACGCGGAGGCGGCGCGGCCGACGTCCTCCGCCGTGACGGCGTCGAGGCGGTCGAGCTGGGTGTTGATCCCCTCGGGGTCGCCGTACAGCGTGGTGAGCCGCCCGATCTCGTCGGCCCGTTCCTCCACCGAGGCGAGGGTGGAGAGCCACTCGCGCTCGTTCTGCGCCGCGGCGGCCTCCATCTCGACCTCCGTGGGTCCGTTCTCGGCGAGCGCGCTCAACTCGGCGAGGATCGCCTCCTCGAGCCGGGCGAGCGAGGTGCCGTCGGCGGGCTGGGCGGCGAGGAACCCCAGGGAGGTGCCGTCGGCGAGCCCGAGCGCCGCACTCGAGGCGAACGTCGCGATCTCGGTTCCGCGGACGAGGTTCTTCTCCAGCCGCGAGACCGCGGTGCCGCCGAGGACCTCCAACGCGCAGGACGCCGCGTCGAACTCCGCCGTGTGGTCGGCAGGGAGCCGGAACCCGAGGTAGAGCCGAGGTGCGGGCGCGGCCTGGTCGACCTCCACCCGGGTCGGGGCCTCCAGTGGCGGCAGCGACGGCGTGCTCGCGGGCGGGGCGTCCTCGCCCCGGGTGAGCGCACCGAAGTAGCGGTCGGCGGCGGCGAACCCGGCCTCCGGGCTCACGTCGCCGCAGAGGGTGAGGACCGTGTTGCCGGGGTGGTACCAGCGACGGAAGAAGGCGTGCACGTCCTGCAGGGTCGCGGCGTCGAGATCCTCCATCGAGCCGATCGTCGGGTGGTGGTAGGGATGGCGCTCCGGGAAGACGCTCGCGTACAGGTGGTGCAGCGCCTCGCCGTAGGGCTGGTTGTCGTAGCGCTGCCGCTTCTCCTCCTTGACGACGTCGCGCTGGTTGTCGAGGTTGTCCTGCGTGAGCGCGTCGAGGAGGTGGCCGTGCCGGTCGGCCTCCATCCACAGGGCCAGGTCGAGGGCGCCTGTGGGGAGGGTCTCGAAGTAGTTCGTGCGGTCGAACCACGTCGTCGCGTTGAGCCGGGCCCCCGCGCCCATGAGCGCCGAGAAGTGTTCCCCGCTCGCGACGTTGCGCGACCCCTGGAACATGAGGTGCTCGAAGAGGTGGGCGAACCCGGTGCGCCCCGCCTGTTCGTGACGGGACCCGACGCCCACCCACAGGTTGACGGCGACGACGGGCGAGGCGTGGTCCTCGCTGACCACGACACGCAGGCCGTTGCTCAGTGTCGTGGTCTCGACGGGGTAATCCAGAGGCATCGGCCCAGCCTACGGGGGCGGGGTCGCCACCCGTGCACGGTGGGGCACGCCACGGGGCCGGCGCCGCACCCGAAGTGCGGGGCCGACCCCGGGGTCGTGCGGGACGTCGCCTCAGCCGTCGTGCTCGTCGATCCAGCGCTGACGGTGTGGTGCCTCCGCGCCGATCGTCGTGGAGTCGCCGTGCCCGGTGAGGACGAGGGTCTCCCCCGGCAGCGTGAGCAGGCGGTCCGAGATCGAGGTGAGGATCGTGTCGAAGTCGCTGAACGAGCGACCGGTCGCGCCCGGTCCGCCGGCGAACAGGGTGTCGCCGCTGAAGAGCACCGCGAGCTCCGCACTGTGCAGGCACACCCCACCCGGGGAGTGCCCGGGCGTGTGGATCACCGTGAGAGGAAGCCCCGCGACCTCGACGATCTGCCCGTCGGTGAGTTCACCGTCGGGAGCCACGTCACCGAACTCGGCGTCCCAGAGCATGCGGTCGCCGGCGTTGATCCACCGCGGCGCCCCCGTCGCGGCGGCGACCTCGGCGCTTGCGTTGATGTGATCGTTGTGGCCGTGTGTGAGGACGATGGCCGTGACCTTTCGCCCGTTCAGCGCCTCGAGGATCGGTCCGGCCTCGTGCGCGGCGTCGATGACGACGACCTCGGAGTCGTCACCGACGATCCAGATGTTGTTGTCGACCTCCCATTCGCCGCCGTCGAGGGCGAACACGCCGCGGGTGATGACGCGTTCGACACGGACGCCCTCACGGGCACCGGGGGTCGTGACGATCTCCGAGGCGCTCACAGCTCCACCACCGATCGCAGCACGCTGCCCTCGTGCATCTTGGCGAAGGCCTCCTCGACCCCGTCGAGCGCGATGCGCTCGGTGACGAACCTGTCGAGGTCGAACCGGCCCTGTTCGTACAGCGAGACGAGCATCGGGAAGTCCCTGGTGGGGAGGCAGTCCCCGTACCAGCTGCTCTTGAGCGCACCGCCGCGGCCGAAGATCTCGATGAGCGGCAGCGTCACCTCGAGGTCGGGCGTGGGCACGCCGACGAGGACGACACGTCCGGCGAGGTCGCGGGCGTAGAAGGCCTGCTCGTAGGTCTCGGGGCGACCCACGGCCTCGACGACGAGGTCGGCGCCGAACCCACCGGTGAGCTCGCGGATGCGCTCCACGGGGTCTTCGGTGGAGGCGTCGATCACGTGCGTCGCCCCGAACTCGCGGGCCCACTCGAGCTTTCGAGGGTCGACGTCGACCGCGATGATCGTCGTCGCGCCGGCCAGCGCCGCACCCGCGATCGCCGCGTCACCGACGCCGCCGCAGCCGAACACGGCGACGGACTCGCCACGCTGCACGGCTCCGGTGTTGACGGCCGCGCCGAAGCCGGCCATGACGCCGCACCCGAGCAGGCCCACCGCGGCCGCGTCGGTCTCGTCGACCTTGGTGCACTGACCGGCCGCGACGAGCGTCTTCTCGGCGAACGCGCCGATACCGAGGGCGGGAGTGAGCTCGGTGCCGTCGGTGAGCGTCATCGCCTGCGTCGCATTGTGCGTGGCGAAGCAGTACCAGGGCTGACCCTTGCGGCAGGCGCGGCACTCCCCGCAGACGGCACGCCAGTTGAGGACGACGAAATCGCCGGGCGCGACCTCGGTCACGCCCTCGCCCACGGCCTCGACGACGCCCGCGGCCTCGTGGCCGAGGAGGAAGGGGAACTCGTCGTTGATGCCACCCTCGCGGTAGTGCAGATCGGTGTGGCACACGCCGCAGGCCTGGACCGTGACGACCGCCTCTCCCGGACCCGGGTCGGGCACGACGATGTCGACGAGCTCGACCGGGGCCCCCTTGGCACGCGCGATGACTCCCTTGACTGTGCTCGGCATTGCCGCACTCTCCTCGTTGGTCGGGGACTGGCAGGCTCATTCAACCAGTCGGCCGTCTGCCGCGACCGGGGAGGGGAGACCCTCTCGACCGGGTCGGGGACGCCCCTTCGCGCGAGCGCGTCGGCCCGCAGCGAGCTGGGGGAACACGAAAGCCGCGGTCCGTGTGGACCGCGGCTTTCGATCTGGTAGCGGGGGCAGGATTTGAACCTGCGACCTCCGGGTTATGAGCCCGGCGAGCTACCGAACTGCTCCACCCCGCGTCGGTGAACACCACTTTACGCCTCGGTGCTCGGTCGTCCAAATCGGCCCCGGCGGGACTGCGGCGGTGGGGGGTGGCCCCCGACCGCCGCAGCCGTGCGTCCGCCGTCGGGATCAGCCCGCCGGGGTCGTGGTGGGCGAGGCGCTCGGGACGGTCATCGAGCCGCCCTCGGGCTGGGCTGCGATGGCCCGCTTGAGGGCCTCGTCGAGCTTCTTCTGCGCCTCGCCGTAGGCGGCCCAGTCGCCCTTGCGCATCGCCTCCTTGCCCGCGTCGTACTGCTTCTGGGCCTCGGCGAGCGCGGCTGTGAGCTCCTTCGGTGCGGGGGTGGCCCCCGGCGAGGGTGTCGCCCCCGGACTGGGGCTGGGCGCGGGGGACGGGGTCGCCCCGGGAGTCTTCGGCGACGGCGCCACCCCGGTGTCACCCGCGGTCGCACCCGAGTCGCCCTTGAAGAGCTGGTCGAGGGCCTTGTCGAGGGTGGCTGCCCAGGCGATGTCGTTGCCGAAGGACACGACCACCGCCTGGAGGCGGGGATAGGTCGAGCCGGCGACACCACTGGCGTACTCCGGCTGCACGTAGAGCAGCCCGCCACCGACGGGGAGGGTGAGCAGGTTGCCCTTCTGCACCCGCGACCCGCCCTGGCCGGCGACGTTGAGGAACTGGCTGAGGGTCAGACCGAAGTCGTCGGAGTTCTCGTTGGAGGAGTCGATACGGTTCTGCACCTGGGTGGGGCCGGGCACGTTCGTCGAGTTCGGCAGATCGAGCAGACGCATCGTGCCGTACGACGGAGACCGTTTGCCCGTGTCCGACCCCGCGTCCGAGTCGACCGCGAGGAACCCTGTGAGGTAGGGGCGGTCGGCACCGACGGGCGAGAACGACGTCGTCAGCGAGAACGACGGGCTCTCCTGCCCCGGCATCGCGATGGAGAGGTAGTACGGCGGCTGATCGGGCAGCCCGGCCTGGCGGGGGTCGCCCGCGGTCGGGTCCTCCGGGACCTTCCAGTACTCGCCACCGGTGTAGAAGCCGATCGGGTCGGTGATGTGGTAGCGCGTGATGATGTCGCGCTGGACCTTGAAGAGGTCTTCGGGGTAGCGCACGTGCGACATCAACGCACCGCTCATGTCGCTCATCGGCAGCACGGTGTTCGAGAACGCCGCGCTCCAGGCCTTGAGCATCGGGTCCTGGTCGTCCCACGCGTAGAGCCGGATCTGACCGGAGTAGGCGTCGACCGTGGCCTTGACCGAGTTGCGGATGTAGTTGACGTCGCCGGAACTCACGGCCGACACACTCTGCGCGCGGGTCGTGACGGCGTCGGTGGTGGCCGACTCCAGCGGGATGAGCCTGCTGTAGGGGTAGTCCGCCGACGTCGTGTAGCCGTCGAGGATCCACTGCACGCGACCGTCGACGACGGCGGGGTAGGCGTTCCCGTCGACGGTGAGCCACGGGGCGGCGCGCTCGACGCGCTCCCGCGGAGTGCGGTGGTCGAGCATCGTCGAGTAGTCCCCGACCTGATCCGACAGCATGATGCGGTACTCGCGGTACTTGATCGCATAGGCGATGCGCTTGAACAGGTTGTCCATGCGGACGCCACCGTTGCCGGTGTAGGTGTTCTTCTTCTCGCCCTCGGCCGACTGGTAGTCGAGCTCGCGGTCGGGCTCGGTGTCGCTGCGACCGACGATGGAGTACGTCTGCGAGCGCTCACCGAAGTAGATGCGCGGCTCGAAGTCGCCCAGCTCCCCACGGGGCGGGATGTCGCGGACGTAGTACTGGGGCTCGCCGTCGCTCGTCTGCTTGTTGCCGTAGGCGGCGACGATGCCGTAGCCGTGCGTGTAGACGGTGTGGTCGTTGACCCAGTTGCGCTGAGGCACGCCGTTGAGGTCGAGTTCCCGGGCGGCGATGACGGTGTCGCGGGACTCCCCGTCGATCGTGTACCTGTCGACGTCGAGCACGTCGGGGAACCCGTAGTACCGGCGCAGACCCTGGGTCTGGGTGAACGTGCGCGCGACGATCGTGGGGTCGAGCAGGCGGATGCCCGGAACGGTCTCGGCGTCCTGGCGCAGCTGGCCCGGGGAGGCCTGGGTCTGCGCCTGGTACTCCTGCTTCTCGATCCCCTCGATGCCGTACGCGGCCCTCGTGGACTCGATGTGCTTGGCGATGAACTCCGACTCGAGGCTCTGCTCGGAGGGGACGACCTTGAGGCTCTGCACCGCGAGCGGGTACAGCGTGCCGACGACGAGCGAGGTGACGAGCAGCATCGCGATCGAGATCATCGGCAACCGCCACGAGCGGCTCCAGATCGTCGCGATGAACAGACCCGCGCAGATGAACGCGGCGATCGCGAGGACGGCCTTGGTGGGCAGCACGGCGTACTGGTCGGTGTACTGCAGACCCGTGACCCACTTGCCCTTCTTGGTGGTGAGCGAGTACCGCTCCAGCCAGTAGGACACCGCCCGCAGCAGCACGAGCACGGCCGCGAGGAGCGAGAGGTGCACCCGCGCGGCCTGGGTCGTGCGCGGGCCGGCGCCGCCGATCTGCAGACCGCCGTAGATGTAATGCGTGACCGTGGCCGTGACCAGGGCCAGCACGAGGGCCATCGTGAGGAACGAGACGACGAACCGCAGCAGCGGCAGCGTGAACACGAACCAGCCGATGTCCATGCCGAACGTCGGGTCCTCGCGGCCGAACGGCTGCGCGTTGAGCCAGAGGAGGATCTTCTGCCACTGGCTCGCGGCGGCGAGTCCCGCGAACGACCCGAAGATGAGGGGGCCGACGATCATCCCCCCACGACGCAGGGGTTCGAGAACCTCGCGGTACCGATCCATCGCCTCCTGTTGCGGCGTGGTGGGTGCGTAGATCGGGCGGGTGCGGTAAGCGATCGCGAGCGACGCCGCCACGAGACCGCCGACGATGAGCGCGGCGATGACGAACGCGCCGAGCTGCGTCCACAGGCGCGTCCAGAACACGCCCGAGTAGCCGGTCGAGTCGTACCAGAGGATGTCGGTCCAGAAGCTCGCGAGAGCCCCGAGGCTGCCGAGCAGCACGAGCACGATCGCGACCGTGAGCCCGAACCGATTGGTGCGGCGCGGTTCGCCGGCCGGGCGCGCGCCGCCCGGTCCGCGGCGGCCGGGGCCTCCCGGCTCGTCGGGACCATCGGGGCCACCCGACCCCGGGCCACCGGGCCCCCCGAATCCACGGGGTCCGCGGCCGGAGCCGCCACCCGAGCCGCGTCCGCCGAATCCGCCGAGGCCACCGAGCCCTCCGAAGCCACGCCCGGCGCCCTCGCCTCCCGGGTCGTCGCCGCGCGGCCCGTCTGGGGTCTGCTCGCTCACGCCGTTCTCACCTGTCCTGCTCGCTCGACTGTCGGCCTCGTGTCCACTGTCCGCCTCGTGCCCGTTGTGGGCCTGTGTCCACCATGACGACGACCTCGGCGTCGCCGTGTGCCCCCCACCGTACCGAGGGGATCCGACAACCCTCGCACCGAACGGCGCGCGGCGCTCACCGCACCGGCGGTGCCGTCGTGGGCGAGGCCGCCGTCGGGTGCGCCGATCGACGAGCCACGCCGCGGGCACGTCGTCGGGGCGCCGTCGGTGCCCTGCACCGCCCGCGGGTTTGGCACGATGGCGCCGTGACCGAGATCTTCCACGTCCTCCCGCCCCTGCTCGAGTGCGCCGTCGAGGCGGAGAAGTACGTCGCCGCCGCGGGGTGGGACCAACCGGTCCGCCTCTTCGCGCTCGTCGACGCCGCCCGCTTCGCCCAGGCCGAGCCCGGCCTCGCGGACACGCTCCACGAGGCCCGCGACGACGGCGGCGAGGTCGAGCCGGGGGCGGCGTTCGTCACCATCGAGCAGGAGGACCTGCCCCCGCACGAGGACGTCGAGGAACTCCTCGCCCAGCTCGCGTGGCCCGCCGAGGTCGACGGCGTCGCGATCTCGCTCGAGCGCATCGTCCTGCCGCCCGAGGCCGAGGCCGACCTTCCGGAGGACCCGGCGGAGGCCGCACGCGCCTCCCTCGATCACCCCGAGCGCGCCGACATCCGCCTCCTCGCGGCCGTCTCCCGCGACGGGGAGCGGGTCTGCGTCGTGCGGCAGCGCGCCCACGACAGCGACGACGAGGTCGCCGCCGGCTCCGAGATCGCTCCCGGCCTGCTCGACGCCCTCGCCGCGACCCTGGAGGACTGAGCGTCTCCCTGGAGGACCGGGCGTCTCCGAGCCCGACGGCGGCCGGTCGCTCAGCCGACCGGGCAGGCCGGGAGCGTGCTCGCCCTGCCGGCGGCGATGCTCTCGACCGCGCCGAGCGCCTGGTCGAAGCTGTCGACCGGTGTGACGACGAGACCGTTCGGGACGTGGCCGACGACCTCGCCGCAGTTCTCCTTCGGGGCGAGGAAGTACCCGGCCCCGGAGTCCTTGGCGCCCTGCATCTTCTGCGCGATGCCGCCGATCGGCCCGACATCGCCCTCCGAATCGAGCGTCCCCGTGCCGGCGATCCGCTGCCCGCCGGTGAGCGCCCCGGGGGTGAGGGTGTCGTACACCCCGAGGCCGAACATCATGCCGGCCGAGGGCCCGCCGACGTCGCCCGCGTGGATCGCCACGTCGACGCCGAAGGAGAACGTCGGCTGGATGAGGATCCCGACCAGGCGCCGGCCGTCCCGCGCCACCGGGTCGAGGACGACCTCGCGGTCCGATCCCCCGCGGGTCACCGAGAGGGTGACCTCGCCGGTCGTCTTCTGGATGAGCTGGGTGATCTCGGGGGCGTGGGTGATCTTCGTGCCGTCGACGGCGGTGACGACGTCGCCCTTCTCCATGCGCCCGGTCGCCGGGCTGTCGGGCAGCACCTGCGCGACGACGGCCTTCTCCGACACGGGGCGCCCCAGCGCGCGCAGGGCCACCGCGACGGCCTCCTGCTGGGAATCGGTCATCGCCGCAGTGCTCTCGTCGCGCACCTGCTGTTCCGAGACCTGCGGCGGGTAGACGACGGATTCGCGCACGAGCTCCGCGTGCGGGTCCATCATCGCGAGACCCACGTCCCAGGCACTCGGACGACGTCCCGGACCGCCGTACTGCGCGACCGTCGTGAAATACAGGGACCCGGTCGTCGGGTACGTCTTCGAGCCCTCGACGGTGACGACGGGCGCCCCGTCCTCCGGCTTGCCGATGATGTCGACGGCCGGGCCGGGTCGCAGGATGACGAACGGCAGCGTGACGAACTGCGCGACGAGGGCGAGCACCACGAGGAACAGCAGCAAGGCCGACAGCGAGCGCCCGAACACCGGGCGTCGCCGCACGGTCCTCGGACCGCCCACCGAGGAGCCGGGCGTGAGGTCCACGGGCACGCCCGCGCGCGGATCGCTGCGCCGCCGACCCCACCTCACGGGGTGCCCACCCATTCGTCGCTGCCGTCGTCGAAGCGTTGGTGTTTCCAGATCGGGACCTGGGCCTTGAGATCGTCGATGAGCGCACGGCACGCCTCGAACGCCTCACCGCGGTGCTCCGCGCCGACGGCGAGGACGACCGCGCGGTCCCCGACCTCGAGGTGCCCGGTGCGGTGCAGCGCCGCCGCGGTGACGACGCCCTCCCGCGCGAGGGTGGCCTCGACGAGGGTCTCGAGCTGCGCGACCGCACTCGGGTGCGCCGAGTAGTCGAGGCCGTCGACGCCCTTCCCCCCGTCGTGGTCGCGCACGACTCCGATGAAGGTGACGACGCCACCGACCCGCGGATGGGCGACCGCGGCGAGGACCTCGTCGACCGAGAGGGGGGTGTCCCGCACGTCGACGAGCGCGCCGCCGCGGCGGGCCGGCGGGGCGGGGGCGCGGGAGGTCGACGCCGAGGACACCGCCGCCGAGGGGGTCGACGTGTCGCCGGGGTCGGTGCTCGGTTCGGCCATGACGCTCCCTGTGTCTCTCCGATGTCCCACGCCGTCGGGCCGTCCCGTCCGGCGCACTCGTGCCGTCGCGGCGGGGCCGGCCCACCGCCGGCCCACCATTGTGCGCCGTCGGGGCCCCTCACGTGCGCCGACACCGGGCTGGTCGAGGCCGGACCCGAGCGCCGAGAGGGACCGCCGGCCTCGGGCGCCGCCGGTCCGCGGGAACCTCCTGGCCCCGCCCGTGGTTGAGTGGTGGAGAACAGTGTCTCAGGCGACAAGGAGTCCTGATGTCGAACCCGTCCCAGCCCAACGAGCCCGAGCAGCCCGACTTCGCCAAGCTGTTCGAGCAACTCCTCGGTGGCGGGGACCCGGCGATGGCCGATGCGCTGAAGTCCATGGGCCTCGACCGCGTCGACCCCTCGATGATGGCGATGCTCGCCGGCCAGCTCCAGGCGATGTTCTCCGCGCCCGCCGACGGTGGTGTCGACCTCGCCCTGTGCGCCGACCTCGCCCGCAAGACCGTCGCGGCCGAGGGCGGCGATGCCGTGATCTCCGAGCCGCAGCGCCGCGCCGCGCAGGAGACCGGCCACGTCGCGCAGCTGTGGCTCGACGAGGTCACGTCCTTCACCGCGCCCGGTGGCGCCGTCAAGGCGTGGAGCCGCGCCGAGTGGGTCGCCGAGACGATGCCGATGTGGGGACGACTCGTCTCCCCCGTCGCCGAGGGCGTCACCTCCGCGATGACTTCCGCGCTCAAGGGCCAGCTCGACCAGTTGAGCGAGGGTGGGCTGCCCGAGGGCATGGCGCTGCCCGGGATGCCGCCGGGCGCAGGCCTGCCCCCCGGACTCGACCTCGGCTCGATGCTCGGTCAGATGGAACCGATGCTCTCCCGCATGAGCAGCTCGATGTTCGGCGCCCAGATCGGCCGTGCGGTGGGCCTGCTCGCCGGCGAGGTCCTCACCGGCACCGAGGTCGGACTCCCCCTCGTCGAGGACGGCGTCGTCGTCCTCCCGACGAACGTCGCCTCGTTCGCCGAAGGCCTCGAGGTCGACGAGCCCCAGGTGCAGCTCTACATGGCCGTGCGGGAGGCGGCCCGCATGCGGTTGTTCCACGGCGCCCCCTGGCTCGGCCCGCAGCTCGTCACCGCGGTCCAGCAGTACGCCCGCGACATCCGCATCGACACCGAGGGGATCGAGTCCAAGATCTCCTCGATCGACCCGACCGACCCCGCCGCGATGCAGGCCGCACTCGGGGACTCGTTGTTCGCCTCCGAGCCGAGCCCCGCGCAGAAGGCCGCGCTCACCCGCCTCGAGACCCTCCTCGCGCTCGTCGAGGGCTGGGTCGACGTCGTCACCGAGAAGGCGACGGCCACCCACCTGCCGCAGTCCGCCGCCCTCGGTGAGGCGGTGCGTCGTCGCCGCGCCTCCGGCGGCCCCTCGGAGCAGATCTTCGGCCAGCTCGTCGGCCTCGAGCTGCGCCCGCGCCGCCTGCGTGACGCGGCCAACCTGTGGGCCGCGCTCGAGAGCGCCTCCGACGCCGCCGGCCGCGACGCCGCGTGGGCCCACCCCGACGTCGCCCCGGGCGCCGAGGACCTCGACGACCCGATCGGATACGTCCAGCGCACCGTCGGTCCCGAGCGCACGGAGCTCTCCGACGACCTCGACGCCGCTCTGGAGGCGATCCTCTCCGGTGAGGACTCCCGCCGCCGGGCCGAGGACGCCGCCGCCGAAGGCCCCGCCGACGCCGGCCCGTGGCCGCAGGACGCCGGGGCCCCGGGCGAGGGCGAGACGCCTGGCGACGACGGCGAGAGCGCGACCCGCGAGGACGGCGACCCCGACTCGCGCGCCTGAGGCACGACGTGGCCGACACGACCGACGCCCCCCGCCCCGGCCTCCACGCCGACCGGCCGACCGCCCGCTCCCCCCGGCGCACGGGAAGACGGGCGTCGAGCCGTGCGGCGTGGGTCCCCAAGCAGCACGGCGCGTGGGCGATGCTCGCGGTGCCGTTCCTCGTCGGCGTGGCGCGCGGTGGACCGGACTGGCCCCAGCTCCCGCTCGGGGTGGCCTGGCTCGTCGGATACCTGGGGTTCGCCGCGGCCGGGTTGTGGCTGCGCTCCCGGCGCCGGCAGGCGTATCTCACGCCGGTGCTCGTCTACGGCGCGGTGAGCCTCGCAGCCGGGTTGCTCGCGCTGGCCCTGCGGCCGGGTCTGCTGTGGTGGGCACCGGTGTACGCGCCGTTCGCCGCCGTGAGCCTGTGGTTCTCGGCCCGGCGGGCCGATCGCGCCCTCGCCAACGACGTCGTGACGATCGTCGCCGCGAGCCTCATGACCCTCGTCGCCGCGAGCGCGGGACGACTGGGGACGGTGGGCGCGGCGCTCACCGACGTCCCGCTCGTCGGCACCACGGTCGCGCTCGCGGTCTACTTCGTCGGGACGAGCCTCTACGTCAAGACCCTCATCCGCGAACGCACCTCGCAGGGCTATCGGATCGCCTCGATCGCCTATCACGCCGCTGCGACGGTGCTCGCCGGTGCGCTCCCCCTGCTCCTCCCACTCGGCGATCGCCCGCCGGTGGGCACCCACGTCGGGCTCGTCGTGTTCTTCGCGGTGGCGACGGCGCGGGCGGCGGTGCTCGCCGGCCGGCGGATCCGGCCCATGAAGGTCGGCCTCGGCGAGATCGCGATGTCGACCGTGCTCGCGATCCTCGTGCTCACGTGGTGAGGGCGCGCTCCTGCGCGTGCGCGACGCCGTCGAGGAACCCCCGCGCCCGCTCCAGCGGCGGATAGACCGCCAACTCGGCCCAGAACTCCGGGCCGTGGCCGGGGACGAGCAGGTGGACGAGCTCGTGGAGCAGGACGTAGTCGAGCACGTCGCCGGGCAGGTGGCGCGCCGCCTCGGAGATGCGGATCTCCCCCGTGGACGGCGTGCAGGACCCCCAGCGCCGCTGCTGGCGGCTGCTCCAGCGCACGGAGGTCGGGTGGGCCCGCCCGTCGAGGTAGTTGTCGGCGAGGGCCCGCGCACGCGCCTCGAGCTCGGCGTCCCCGGTCGGACCGCGCCGGTCGCGGCTGCGGATGCGGCGGGTCAGCTGCTCGACGAGGCGACGCTCCTCGGCTCCGCTGAGGGAATCCGGCACCATGACGACCACCCGTCCGGCCTCGAGCCGGCCGCTCACGGTGCGGCGTCGGCGGGGGCTGCGCCGGATCGTCACCGACTCCCCGTCGACGACATGGGTGTCCGGGCGAGAGGCCCTCGAGGGAGGCGCGGCGGGTCGCGGCGGACGGGACGACGTGAGGGACATGCCCGAACGGTATCGTCCGCGCCGCCTCCTCGCGCAGCCCGATCCTCCGGGCTGGGGACGAGTGGCCACCGGTGGCGCACCCGCACCTCGGCTCGTGCACCCGTACCCCGCCACCGCCACCACCAGCGACGACGGCACGCCGACGCCCCTCGATACGGCGACGACAGCGGTGCTGCTCTAGGGTGGGCTACTGGTTTGGGCTGCAGAGGCAGCCCGCAGGACAAGGAGAACCACTGAGATGACCGACACCGGCGAGACCTACAAGGGCGAGTTCTACTGCGTCAAGTGCAAGGAGAAGCGCGAGGCGGAGGGCAACGTCGTCGAGTCCAACGGTCGCCGTATGGCCAAGGGCACGTGCCCGGAGTGCAACACCAAGCTCAACCGGATCCTCGGCAAGGCCTGAGGCCGGTACCACGGATCCGGGCCGGAGTCGTCCGGCACCGGTGACGACACGGGGTGGGACGCGCGGGGGGCGCGACCACCCCGTCGTCGTGTCCGGGGCCGGGCCTGTGGACGGGGGGCCCCACGGGCGGGTCGGGCGCCGTGAGACTGGTGCACCCGTCCTCACCCGACCGATCCCGGTCGGCCCGCCCCCGAGGAGACCGGTGTTCCCCTCCCTGCGCACCGATGTCCCGCTCGTCCGTCGCGGCCCCACCGAGGTGCAACTCGGCCTCGACGCCGACGGTGTCGTCCTCACCGGGCTCTCCCCGGCCGAGGCGAGGACGCTCGCCGCGCTCGACGGCTCGACGCCTCTGGACCTCCTGCGACGCGACTCCTCCCGCCTGGCCGCGGCCCTCGACGAACTCACCGAGCGCGGGCTGATCGTCGACGCGCATCGATCCGCCCCCGCCGCGGGGCGCCGGGTCGCGATCGACGGACAGGGCGCGACGACCCGGCTGCTCGCCGACCTGCTCGCCGAGGCGGGGGTCCACGTCGTCCACGGCCCGCTCGTCCTCGACGAGATCGACCTCGCCGCCCGCAGCGGGCGCGAACCCCTCCTCGGCGAGCGCGTCGACGTCCTCGTGCGGGTCGGGGCGGGGGCGCTCTCCCCCGTCGGCACCGCTCGGGTGGGGACCGACTGTCTCCCCGTGCTGGTCCGGCACCGGTCGGTGACCGTCGGCCCGTTCCTGCTCTCGGACGGGCCGTGCGCGTGGTGCCTCGATCTCGCGAGGGCCGACGACGACCCCCTGTGGGGACAGGTCCTCGCCCAGGTGCACCGACTGCCCGAGCCGGTCGCGGGCTCCCCGGCCACGGCCCTCGCCGCCTCCCTCGCCTGCGCCCGGCTGGTCGACCACGTGGCGCCGCGCCCCTCGACGGTGCCGGCGTCGGAGTCCCTCGAGATGAGCCTGCCCGCAGGCCGCCTCACACGTCGACGATGGGAGCGCCACCCCGACTGTCCGCGACACGACGCGTCGGACCCCCTCTCGCGCCCGTCCGATGTCCGACAGGTGTCCTCGCCCAGGACGGATCCAGGCCGGCCCCCCACAATGACAACGTGAGCGAACCACCCCGTCGTGCCTTCACGCGCACCGCCCGACTGGCCGCGCTGCCCCTCGGCATCGCCGGGCGTGCCGCCGTGGGCGCCGGGCGTCGGCTCTCCGGCACTCCGGCCGAGGACGTCGCCCTCGCGCTGCAGAACCAGGCCGCCGAGCAGCTGTTCACCGTGCTCGGGGAGCTCAAGGGCGGGGCCATGAAGGTCGGGCAGGCCATGTCGATCTTCGAGGCCGCGATGCCCGAGGACCTCGCCGCGCCCTACCGGGCCGCCCTCACCCGGCTGCAGGACGCCGCGCCCCCGATGCCGGCCGAGACCGTCCACCGCGTCCTCGGTGAGAATCTCGGTCCGCGCTGGCGCACGAAGTTCCACGAGTTCGACGACACCCCGGTCGCGTCGGCGTCCATCGGCCAGGTCCACCGTGCCGTCTGGAAGGACGACCGCGTCGTCGCCGTCAAGGTGCAGTACCCCGGCGCCGGGCCGGCTCTCGTCGGCGACTTCCGCCGACTCGCGCGGGTGACTCGCCTGTCGGCCTCGTGGATCCCCGGCCCCGACCTCGGCCCGCTGTTGGACGAGCTCGTCTCCCGGGTCGAGGAGGAGCTCGACTACGAGCGCGAGGCCGCGAGCCAGAAGACCTTCGCGGAGGCGTTCTCCGGCGATCCCGACGTCGCGATTCCCGCCGTCGTGCACCATGGGCCCACGGTCCTCGTCACCGAGTGGCTCGACGGCGTACCGCTGTCGCGGATCATCACCGACGGCACCCCCGAACAGCGCGATCTCGCCGCGACGAGGTACCTCGAGTTCCACGTCGCGGGCCCGGCGCGCGCCCGACTCCTCCACGCCGACCCGCACCCCGGCAACTTCCGGCTCCTGCCCGACGGGCGGCTCGGGGTCATGGACTTCGGCGCCGTCGACCGGCTGCCCGACGGCCTTCCACGCGCCATCGGGCGGTTGCTCACGCGGGCGCTGCTCGACGACGCGCAGACGGTGCTCGACGGACTCCGCGAGGAGGGGTTCATCCGTCCCCACGTCGACGTCGACGCCGACGACCTGCTCGATCTCATCGACCCGTTCATCGACCCCCTGCGCGTGCCGGAGTACCGCTTCTCCCGCGACTGGTTGCGCACCCACGCCGAGCGGTACCGAGACCCGCGGTCGGTCGACTTCCGGACCGGGCTGAGGCTCAACCTGCCGCCGGAGTACATGATGATCCAACGCGTGTGGGCGGGCGGCATCGGTGTGTTGTGCCAGATCGACGGGGTCGTGCCGGCCCGGGCCGTGCTCGCCGAGGGACTCCCCGGTGCCGAGTTCGGCCCCCTGCCCTGACCGCTCCCCTCCTCCTCCCCGGCGGCTCGGTCCTCCTCCCGGCGGACCGGTTCGCAGACCCCGGACCGGGCATGGCGATGCCCCCGTCCCGGTGGGGACGGGGGCACGGCGGTCACGTCATCGGATCGCGTGGACGTGCGGTCCGAGGCCGTGTGGGCCGGGGCCCCACAGCGAGAGGAGCAGGGGATCCCGTTCGATCCGTGGACCCGGATGCACCGCGTGGGGCCGCGGACGGACGGAGTGCTTCAGCCACGACTGCATGACGTCACCTCCTTCGAGGGCTCGGTGGGGCGTGGGCACGGTCGGTGGGCGCGAGTCGAGTCGTCAGGCCGCGACGTCGGTCTTGCGTGGGCGACCACGAGGCCGTTTGCGGGCGACGATCTGGCCTGCGACGAGGAGTTGACCACCCCAGACGCCACACGGCTCCCCTCGGTCGAGGGCCGCCTTCAGGCAGTGCTCGACGAGTGGGCACGACAGGCACAGGGCCTTGGCGCGCTCGACGTCACCGGGGGTGTCGGCGAACCAGAGATCGGCGTCGTGGACACGACAGGGCAACGACGAGGGGGCGACACGGTGGACGCGATGGTGAAGCATCGGATGTGAACCTCGATGGTCGTCGGGATCGCGAGATCCCGGCAGAGCTCACCCCCGACCGATCAGGTGTGGGTGGGGAACTCCGGAGAAACGGGGACGGAAGGAGTGGCGCCGGTATCAGCGCGTGACGCCGAGAAACAGGGGCCGGCCGATGAGGCGGCCGCGGGGGTCGACGAGACGCAGATCGTCGTTCGCCTTGGTGCGCGTCGGGACGACGGCGCCGGTGGTGAACTCGACTGCCGTGTACTCGGTGCCGGTGAGGCTCCAGGTCGTGCCGTAGCTGTCGGTCATCATCGCCAACCCCTCCTCTCTGTTCTCGGGTCGGTCACTTCCGCCCCGGATCGAGGCGTGTCGCGTCGAGCGACATGTCGAGAGTAAGTGGACGTCCTCGGGCCGTGCAACGCATTTACGGACATCGGCGTGGCGGAGCCCGGAAAGGGTCGAGCGCGCGTGCGCGTGGGCCCTCGAGGCCGGGCCCCGCTCAGGGGGTCGCGGGCCCCCCGCCTGCGACGACGGCGAGGACGTCGTCGCCGTACAGACCGAGCTTTCGCGCACCGACGCCACGGATCCGCGACAGCATGGCCCGGTCGGTGGGCCGGTGCCGGGCCACGGCTTCGAGGGTGGCGTCGGTGAACACGACGTACGGCGGCACCTTGGCCGCGGTCGCGACCTCGAGACGCCAGGTGCGCAGACGCGCGAAGAGCTCCTCGTCGTAGGTCGGCGGGCAGTCCTCGCAGCGGCCCCGCGTGCGGTCCGACGCGGTGTCCAGCTGGACCCCGCACCCGACGCACACGACCGGTCGTGAGCCCCGTCGCTGCGCGGGGCGACGCCCGCCGGCGGCCGCCGATCCGGGCCGGGGACCGCCACCACGCGAGGCCCGGGCCCCGTCGCCGAGGACCGAGGCCGCCGGGCCGAGGAATCGGGACGGGCGCCGCGTGCCGGCACCTCCCGGTGCCCTCGCGAGGGCCCAGGACACGCACAGCTCGCGGCGGGCGCGGGTGAGCCCGACGTAGAGCAACCGGCGTTCCTCCTCGACCGCCTCGACCCCCTCGGCCATCGAGATCGGGATGAGCCCCTCGCTGGCCCCGACGAGGAAGACGACGTCCCACTCCAGGCCCTTGGCCGCGTGCAGCGAGGCGAGCGTGACGCCCTGAACCGTGGGTGCGTGCTGGGCGGCGGCGCGTTCGTCGAGGTCGGCGACGAGGTCCCGCATGCGGGCTCCGGGCGTCGTCCGGACCAGGTCGACGGCGAGCTGCACGAGCGCGTCGAGGGATTCCCACTGCTCGCGGACCGCGCCTCGCCCGAGCGGCGGCTCGGGCGACCACCCGACCGCCGAGAGCACGTCGCCGACGGCGACGGGCAGTGAGATCGCCGGGTCGTCGGCCCGGACGGCCCCGCGCAGGAGCAGATGGGCGCGTTTGACCTCGGGCCGGGCGAAGAACCGTTCGCCGCCGCGCACGAGGTAGGGGATGCCGGCCTCGGCGAGGGCGTCCTCGAACGCCTCGGACTGGGCGTTGGTGCGGTAGAGGATCGCGATCTCGGCCGCGGGGGTCCCCGCGTCGAGCCGCCGCCGCACCGCCTCGGCGACCGCGGTGGCCTCCGTGGGGTCGTCTGCGTATGCACTCAGCGTGGGGGTCGGCCCGGCCTCTCCCTTCGCGACGAGCTGGCGCCCCTGCCCACCCGACCCGGCGAGCACCCGGTTGGCGAGGTCGACGATCTGGGGGGAGCTGCGGTAGTTGCGGGTGAGGTGGACGACCCGGGCCGTCGGGTGCGCCCGGGTGAACCCCACGAGGTGGCGCGGGGAGGCGCCGGTGAAGCTGTAGATCGTCTGCGCGGGGTCGCCGACGACGCACACGTCCTGCCGCTCCCCCACCCACAGGTCGAGCAGCCGCTGCTGCACGGCGTTGACGTCCTGGTACTCGTCGACGACGAAGTGCCGGTACTGTCCGCGGACCTCCCGGGCGATCTCCTCGGACTCGCCGAGGATGCCCACCATGAGGAGGAGGACGTCCTCGAAGTCGATCACGCCCCTGGCGGTCTTGGCGTCCTCGTACCGGGTGAGCAGCCGCGCCATCGTGTGTGGGTCGAGACCACCGGTCTGCCGGCCCTGTCGTTGCGCGACCTCGGCGTAGGTGTCCTCGGTGAGCATGCTGACCTTCGCCCACTCGATCTCGGCCGAGAGGTCGCGCACGACCGCCTTGTCGGTCGCGATGCGCAACCGGTTCGCGGCCTCGGCGACGATCGGGGCCTTGTGGGGGACGATCTCGGGCGCCGCACCACCGACCGCCCGGGGCCAGAAGTAGTGCAACTGACGCAGCGCGGCGGAGTGGAACGTGCGGGCCTGGACGCCGTGGACCCCGAGGCCCCGCAGACGCGTGCGCATCTCGCCCGCCGCCCGCGCCGTGAACGTCACCGCGAGCACCTGCGAGGGACGGTAGGCCGCGGAGGACACCCCGTAGGCGATGCGGTGCGTGATCGCCCGCGTCTTGCCCGACCCCGCGCCCGCGAGCACGCACATCGCCCCCAGCGGCGCGCTCGCCACCTCGCGCTGGTCGGCGTCGAGGGCGGCGAGGATGTCGTCGGGACTCGCCGGGGCGGCGGAGCGGGGCGGGAGGGCGTCGTTCATCATCACCGATCCTGGCAGACGCCTCCGACAGCCCGTCGGGGTCCAGGGGGTCGACCCCGGGGAAGACCCGTGGGCGCGGTGCCGAGGTGATTCGCGGCGGGGACTACAGTGGCGGCGCCCCGCCCAGGGGCACACCCAGACGAGGAGTCCCCATGCCCACGCATCCCGTCGTGCCCGCACCCGGTTCGGTCACCGTCTACGCCACGTCGTGGTGCCCGTTCTGCTCGATGCTCCTCGCCGATCTCGACCGGGAGTCGCTGGCGCACACCGTGATCGACGTCGACACCGCCCCTGACGCGGCGGCGGCGTCCGCGTTCGTCGAGGGTGTCAACGGGGGCAACCGCGTCGTCCCCACCGTCGTGTTCCCCGACGGCACCACCGCGACCAACCCCTCCCTCGACGACGTCCTCCTGCGCCTCGCCCGCTGATCGCCCACGGCGGGATTCCGCGTCCGTGAACCGGTCGCTCAGGTGGGCCGGTGCCAGGCCGGGCCGCCCAGCTCGTCGACGCCCGGGACGAAGAGCGCCTCGCCGTACCAGGCCTCGATGAGGCGCCGGGCGATCGACATCCGCCCGGGCAACATGAGCGACCCCGCCGCCACGCCCGCCCCGACCTCCGCCCGGGTGTACCACTGGGCCTCGGCGATCTCCCCGGGGTCGATCTCGAGACCCGGGTCGTCCACCCATCCGGCGAACCCGAGCATGAGCGAGGCGGGGAACGGCCAGGGCTGGCTGCCGTGGTACTCCACCCGACCGACGCGCACGCCGACCTCCTCGGCGACCTCACGACGCACCGCGTCCTCGAGCGACTCCCCCGGTTCGACGAACCCCGCGAGCACCGAGCGCCGGCCCTCCGGCCACTGCGGCGAGCGGGCGAGCAGCAGCCGGTCGTCGGCGTCGCGGATGCCCATGATCACGGCCGGATCGGTGCGGGGGTAGTTCTCCCGTCCGTCGTTCGTGCACACCCGCGTCCACCCTGCCGAGGCGACCCGGGTGGCGGCCCCGCAGCGGGGGCAGAACCGATGGGTGCGATGCCAGAGCAGCAGACCCTGTGCCGTCATCCACCACCCGACGTCCCCGCTCGGCATCCACGGGCCGACCTCCCGCAGCGTCCGCCAGACGGGCTCCGCCCGGCCGTCCGGGTCGGCCCCGGGCCGATCGCGTCGCTCGGCTCGATCGGTCCGTCGTGCGTCGTGGTCGCCGGACGAGCGATCCAGGCCCGGCCGCCCGATCGCGACGAGCGCGGGTCCCTCCGTCGCGGCGTCGACGCGGGCGGGGTGGTCGACGCGGTCGGGGTGATCGACGTCGCCGCCGCGTCCCAGGAGGATGACGAACTCGGCGTCGAGGTCGCCCGCGCGGGGGGCGCGCCAGGAGAGAACGGGTGTGCCCGACTCCTCGTCGAGGACCGGAGCGCGGTCGCCCACGACCTCGAGGACCCGGGTGGCCGGGTCGGCCAGCGCGGTGGCCGCGTCCCAGGCGGCGCGTTCCCGCCCCACCCGCTCCTGGAGGGGCCGGTCGGGTTCGCTCGGCGGGCGGTCGGGGGACCCGTGAGTGGTGCGACGGGTCGGAGCCGCGGACGCTCCCTCCGTCGCCTCGCCGTGGGGTCGGCGTGTCTGCCCGCCGTCGGGGACCGTTCTCATGCCTCCACCGTAGGCGGGCAGAAGACGGCGAGCCGCGCGGGTCGGGCACCCCGACGTGGTGGGCGTGAGGGCTACCGTGTGCGGGTGAAGATCACTCCCCACCACCTCGCCGCCCTCGCCGACGCCGCCGTGCCCGGTCTGTTGCCGGTGGGGCTGCACATGGTGGCGGAGAACATCGGCGAACGGTTCCACGTCGGGTTCGTCGTCGACGACGAGGACCGCGCCTGGGTGGTGCGGTTGCCCGCCGACCGCGTGTCGGCCGCGTCGCAGGAGGCGTCGATCCCGTTCCTGCGAGAGATCGCCCGGCATCTTCCCTACGCCGTGCCGGAGCCTGCCGGCACGGCCGCGCTGTCCGACGGTCGCCCGGCGATGGTCTACCCCTACCTTCACGGACGCATCGTCGACTTCGCTCTGCTGCCCTCCGGGCCCGGCATCGCGACCGGGATCGGGGAGGCCCTCGCGGCCCTGCACGACGTCCCCGTCGGCGCACTCGACGAGACCGGCGTCCCCGTCTACGACGCCGAGGCATGCCGCCACCGGCTCGTCAGCGACGTGGACCGGGGCGGGCGCACCGGTCTGGTGCCCCCACAGTTGCTCACCCGCTGGGAACGCACGCTGGAGGACGCGTCGTGGTGGGACTTCGAGACCGTCCCCGTGCACGGCTACCTCTCCAACGCCCACCTGCTCACCGACTTCCCCACCGAGGACACGAGTTCCGGTCGGGTCTCGGCGATGGTGAGCTGGGAGGGCGCCAAGATCGGCGACCCCGCCGAGGACCTCGCGGCGCTCGCCCGCTCGGCCCCCGCGGACGCCGTCGAGACCGTCTTCGGTGCCTACGCCCAGCACCGACGGATGCCGGTGGATCCCCACCTGCGGGAACGGGCTCGACTGCTCGGCGAGTTGCGGCTCCTCAGCCGTCTGCTCGCGGCACACAGCAGTGGTGACGAACCGGCGGTGGCGCACGTCGTGCGCACCATGCGCCGGCTCGTCGATCTCCTCGCCGAGGACTCCTTCTCCCCGCATGCCGCCGGGCACCACTCCCCCGTGCCCGTGAGTTTCGAGGACGACCCCGTCGACGAGGACTGGTACTCCGCCGGGGGTGCGTCGTCGGCACGGGCCGCCGTCCCGGTCACCCCGGCGCAGGACACCCCCGCCGACGCGGCGACGCCCGCCGACGCGGCGACGCCGACCGACGCGGCGGCGCCCACCGACGCGGCGGCGCCCACCGATGGCGGCGAGCACTCGGCGACGGAGGACGGCGCGTTCCCCGAGGAACACGACCACCGCACGCGCTGACCGCCCGGCCGACCCCGCACGCCCGGCACGCGCACCTACCGCCCGTCCTGCCCTCGCAGGCATTGCTCCGCCCTGCGGGTCGTGCCGCTCCCGCGCGCAGTGGTCCTCGTTCCGGGCCGTGACTTCTCGCCGGCACTGCTGACCCTCACGGGCGCTGCTGCCCCGTCACGGGCGCTGCTGCCCCGTCACGGGCGCTGCTGACCCTCACGGGCACGGCTGCCGGTCGCGAGCACGCCTCCTCACGGACCCGCCGATCGCCCTGCCTCGCCGTGATCGTCGTGACGAGCTCCCGGCATCCTGCGCGCCGCAGGTGGGCCTCGCACCGACGCGCGCGGCCCCGGCCGCGCCGACCGTGGGGGCCGCGTGGCCGCCCACGCTGCCTTCCCGGTGTCGGTGGGCTCGACTCGCCCCGGCACGTCGACCGTCGGGCTCACGACATGCCCACTCCGTCACCGAGATCGTCCCCCGCCTCGGGGATCCCGACGCCGCCGGCGCGTCCTCGGACCGGCCCCTCGGTGGCCTCGGGGTCCTCGGTGAGCCCGGCGACGAGAGCGACGAGGTCGTCCTCGTCGGGGAGTTCCGGGTACACGGTCGTGCCGGTCGCGGCGTAGTAGAACGCGGCGTGCACGTCGTCGACGGAGAGTCCGCGCCACCGGGCGTACGCGAGCCGGTACACGGCGAGCTGGAGGCTGCGATCGGCGAGGCGTGCCGGCGAGGGCGGTGCCCCGCTCTTCCAGTCGACGATCGTCACGCCCCCGCCCGGGCGTGGGAACACCGCGTCGATCCGGCCCCGCACCGGCAGTCCGTCGACGACGGTCTCGAGGGCGACCTCGACCTCGAGCGGGGTCGCCGCGGCCCAGGGGCTCTCGAGGAACAGTCGCCGCGCCCGGTCGAGATCCGGCGTCGCCTCGTCGTCGTCGGCGTACCCCTCGAGGTCGAGGTCGTCGACGAGGCTGGCGCTGCGGTAGTGCTGTTCGATCCAGGCGTGGAACGCGGTGCCCAGGCGTGCGGCGGTCGCGGGCGGGGACGGCATCGGCCGGCGCAACCGGTCGGCGAACCCCGCTGGGTCCGAACGGAGTTCGACGAGCGCCGACGTCGACAGGTGACCCGGCAGCCGGGCGCGGCCGGCGCGTCGTCCGCCCTGGGCTCGTTCGACGAGGAGCAGGTCGACGAGCTCCACGAGTCGGCCGAGCTCGAGACGCTCGTCCTCCGCGACGTCGAGGAGGAGGGTCGAGAGGGCGGCGGGCGGCTCCCCGGAGGCGGACGACGACGACACGGCGTGCACCCAGGAGGCGGCGAGCTGGTCCGCCCGGTCCCGCGGGTCGTCGCGGGTGAGGGGCCAGCGCGCGGCCGGGGTGTCGGCGAGGGCTGGATTCTCCGCGTCGGGGGTGGGGTCGGGGGCCCAGGTGAGGGTGTCGACGAGGCCGGTCCGATCGCGCAGCTCACCGAGGAACCTGGAGGTCACCCGAGGCGTGGCCCCGTCGAGCCACAGGCTCGCGGAGAGCAGCAGCCGGTGCCGGGCTCGGGTGAACGCGACGTAGGCGAGTCGTCGCTCCTCCTCGAGGGCGTGGTGTCCGCCCTCGGCGGCGAAGGTCTTGACGGCGGCGGCGAGTTCGGTGAGGTCGGCGACGCGTCGCCACGGGAGGTCCGGCAAGCCGTCCCGGTCGCCCCGCAGGTCGTAGGGGATCGCGCCGAGCCCCGTGATCCATCCTCTCGAGGTGGGCGAGGGCAACCCGCCATTCGGCTGCGGCCGGTAGGTGCGGTGCGACGGGAACGCCGCCTCCACGAGGCCGGGCACGGCGACGACGTCCCATTCGAGCCCCTTGGCGGCGTGCACGGTGAGGACCTGGACGGCTCCCTCGGTGACGTGCGAGGCCGGTGAGTCCAGCCCCCGTTCCTCATCGCGCGCGGCGTCGAGCCAGTCGAGGAAGCCCCCGAGCGTCGGGCGGTCCGCACCGTGCGCGAACGCGGCCGCGGCGTCGGCGAAGGCGTCGAGGTGGCGCCGGGCGGTCTCGGGCAGGGTGTCGAGGGAGGCCGCGACCTCGACGTCGACACCGAGGGTGCGTTCGGCGAGGACGACGAGCTCGGGAAGGGGATGACCGACGGCGGACCGGACGGTCGCGACGGCCCCGGACAGCCGCATCAGCCGCTCGCGCGCCACGTCGGAGATCCGCTCCCCCTGCCCGCCGACCCAGTCGGTCGGGGGCAGGGTGTCGACGGCCTCGACCAGGCTCGGCTGCTCTGCGTCGTCCGAGGCGGGCGGTGTCGCCGTCGCCGCTCGAGAGGTACCCGCCTGCTCACCGCGGCGCCGGTGCAGATGGCGGGACCAGGCGCCGAGCGCGTCGAGGTCGGCCGCCCCGAGGCGCACCGACGGCCCCACGAGGAGCCGCACGAGGGCGTCTCCGCGCGTCGGGTCGTGGACGACGCGGAGGAGCGACACGACGTCACTCACCTCCGGGCGCGTCAGCAGTCCGCCCAGACCGACGACCTCGACGGGGATGCCCCTGGCTCCCAAGGCGTCCGCGATCGCGGCGAACTGGGCACGGCGACGGCACAACACGGCCGCGCTGATGCCGCTGTGGCGACGGGAGGACCCCGGCGCCCACCACTGCTCGGCGATCCAGTCGGCGACGAACTCCGCTTCCTCGGGTGCGGTCTCGAGGCGGGCGGCCTCGACCCGCCCCACACCGGCGGACGGCGCAGGCCTCAGCTCCTCGACGGGCACGGGACTCGCCGCCGACAGCGGCGCGGCCGTCGCGTTGGCGACGTCGAGGACCGCCACGTCGTTGCGCCAACTCGTCGACAACGGCAGGACGGCGGGGACGAGGGCCGTCCCGCCCGAGGGGCCCGGTGCGTCCTCATCGACCGATTCCGACGAGGAGACCGACCCCGTCGGAACGGTGAACCGTGCGGGAAAGGTGGCGAGGGTCGTCGCACTCGCGCCGCGCCAGCCGTAGATCGACTGGTGCGGATCGCCCACCGCCGTGACGGGGCGGGTGACCCCGGCGCGCGGATCCGCGAACAGGGCATGGAGGAGCCTCATCTGGGCCTCGCTCGTGTCCTGGAACTCGTCGAGGAGCACGACCGAATAGCGCGCGCGCTCGGCGCGGGCCACCGCGGGATCGAGCTCGGCGAGGTGGGCCGCGAGGGCCATCTGGTCGGCGAAGTCGAGCGATTCCGCGCGGGTCTTCGTGCGCGCGTACTCCTCCAGCAGGGGCAGGAGCCTGCCCTGAGCACGGACGTGGGCAAGGAGGTCCTTGGCCTCCTTGGGCATCGACGTGGCCCGCCCCGATCCCTGTGGCAGCGCCTGGACGTGGTCGGCGAGGTCGCGCAGGTAGGCGCCGAGATCGGCCGTCGTGCACAGGTGTTCGGCGAGCTGCCCGGCGAGGTCGCGCACGGCGGCGGTGACCGTCGACTCCGCGTTGGCGACCTCGTCCATCGGCCCGTCGTAGCGCGCGACCACCTCGTGGGCGTACTGCCAGGCCGCGGCCTCGGTGAGCAGCCTCGCGTCGGGCTCCACGCCGAGACGCAGCCCGTGCTCGCGCACCAACGATCCGGCGTAGGCGTGATAGGTCGCCACCGTGGGCAGGGCATCGGCGTCGACGAGGGGATCGACGGTGCGCGCGCCGGTCGGATCGGTCCCGTCGGCGCTGCCGAGACCCGTGGCGGCAAGACGCCGCAGACGCCCGCCGATGCGCTCGGCGAGTTCACCGGCGGCCTTCCGGGTGAACGTGAGACCGAGGATGCGCTCGGGGGCGACGAGCTCGTTCGCGACGAGCCATACCACGCGCCCCGACATCGTCTCGGTCTTGCCCGACCCGGCACCCGCGACGACGAGCATCGAGGTGGGGGGTGCCTCGATGACGGCGCGTTGCTCGGCGGTCGGCGTCGGCAGGCCGAGCACATGCGCGATCTCGACCGCGGAGTGCCGAGGCCGGGGGGCTGTCCCGGGCCCGGCGGGCTGGTCGCCCCCGGGACGGTCGGCGCGCGGCGTCGTCATCGCAGCATCTCCCCCTCGGGCTGGATCGGGCAGCTGAACCGGGATTCACACACCCGACACCATGTGCCCGCGTTCGCCCGGAACGTCGATCCGGCCATGCCCTCGGCCGTGCGGGTGAGCAGGTCGTGGGCCCACCGCGGATCCTCGTCGCCGGCGAGCGGCTGCTGCTCCTGCAGCAACCCCCGCCGGCCGCCGCCCTTGCCGATCTGCATGAGGGCCGCACCCGCGGACTCGCGCCCGTGGGCGGCGAACCCCCCCTCCTCGACGGCCACCTGGTACGCCCCGAGCTGGGGATGGGCGGGGAGCTCGGCCCCGGTCGGCTTGCTCGTTCCCGTCTTGAGGTCGATGACGCGCAGTCGTCCGTCCGCGTCGCGTTCCAACCGGTCGACCCGGCCCCGGACGACGGCCCGGCCGAGCTCGACCTCCACGTCGATCTCGGTGCCGACGACCTCCCATCCGGCCGCGAGCGCCGTCGCGTGTTGGCGGTGGAGCCGGTCGATCATCGCGACGGCGTCGTCGTGGGTGCGGCGTGAGATCCACCCCTCAGGCAGATCGAGCTCGGCCCAGCGCCGGTCGAGTTCGGCGAGAAGCGCGGCGTGGTCGCCGTTGTCGACCGTGGCCGCCACCTCGTGCACGAGCGTCCCGATCGACGAGGCGACCGTGCCCTCGCCCGCCTCACCGCCGGAGGCGGTGAGCAACCACCGCAACTCACAGCGTGCGAACGCCTCGACCTTGGACGGGGACACGGCAAGGGCCGCGTCCGGGACGCGTCGGGGGCGGTCGTCACTCGTGTGCCGCAAGGACCACCAGTCACCGGGGTCGGCCCCGGGCGTGCCGGCCTCGCCGAGACGGGCGAGCAATGCCGCCACGAGGCGGTCGGCGGACGACGGCGGAAGATCGGCAGCCTCGCTGTCGTGACGTGTCGGACAAGGGTGTTCGGTCCCCGTCGGCCCGGCGCCCTCCGTCGGCCCTGCGCCCTGGAGGCGCCGCTCACCGTCGGCGCCCCTCGCGGTCGAGACCGCCGCGAGCGCGCTGCCGGCGAGCCGCCGACGGAGCGTGGCGACGAGATCCGCGGTCGTCATGGGGGGCGGAGGCGAGGCGAACGGGCGCGGCTCGTCCACCGGGTCGAGGAGGTCGAGGAACGGCGAGGGGGTGTCCTCCTCGCTGCGGACCGCCGTCGCGATCAACCGCCGGCGTGCGCGACTCGCGGCGACGAGGAGGAGGCGGGTCTCGTCGGCCCGGATGGCGCTGCGGGCGGCCTGAGGCGAGAGACCGCGACCGGTGAGGACGTCGACGAGCGCCGCCGAGCCGAGGACGGAGCCCCGCAGGCGCAGATCGGGCCACACGCCCTCCTGCAGTCCGGCGACGACGACGAGATCCCACTCCCAACCGGCGGCCCCCGCCGGGGTCGTGAGGGTGACGCATTCGTCGGCCGGTGCGCGGGCCACGAGGGTGTCGCCCGCGACATCCTGACCTCGGACGTGCTCGAGGAAGCCGTCCGGCCCACGCAGGGGCAACCGGTCGACGTACCGGGCGGCGGCATCCATGAGGGCCACGACGGCATCGAGATCTCGGTCGGCGCGCAGGCTGCCGGACAGGGCGGCCCGGCGCCACGGGTCGGCGAGCCCGGACGCCTCCCACATGGCCCACAACACGGACTCCGCCGTGACCCCCGGGCCCCACCCCTCGTCGTCCCTCGCGGCAGCCCGGACCCCCGCGGCGAGGACCTGACGGATCCGCCGCAACCCCGCCGCCGGAGCGTCGACGTCGAGGAGGTCGACCTCGTCGAGGATCGGGTCACCGTACGCCGACGCCACGAGCAGGTCGTCGGAGGCACGCACCGTCGACCGGTCCCCCACGGGGTGGGAGGACCGCGTGTCACCCGGCGCCTCGACCGCGGCCTCGACGCCCTCGCCCTCGGCACCGATGCCCCCGCCCCCACGGCTCAGGCCCCGATCGCCCACGGCGGCCCCATCGCCCACGAGGCGATCCCCGGCACCGTGGTCCCCGTCGACACGGCGCCTCTCGGCGCGACGCAGGGCCCTGAGAAGACGTCGGACACCGAGGGAATCGGTCGCACCGAGCGGAGAGGCGAGAAGATCGAGGACGGCACCCACGTCCAGCCCGGCCAGCCCCTCGCCTTCGTTCCGCGACGTCGAGTCGTTCGCCGGACCGAGTCCGTTCGGTCTCCCTCCGGGTCCGTCTGGGGCGCTCTCGACCAGGGCGAGCGCGGCCTCGAACAGTCGGAGGAAGGGTCGCACCGCCGGCTCCTCCCGGAGCGGCACCTGGGCCCCCGGGACGTCGACGGGGACACCCTCCCCGGCGAGCACCCGGCGCATCGTGGCGCTGCGCCCGGCCCCGCGGACGATGACGGCCATGCGCGAGTAGGGCAGCCCGTCGACGAGGTGGGCCTGCCGAAGACGAGCCGAGACGTAGCGGGCCTCGGCCGTCGCCGTCGCGAGCACCGCCACGTCCACCTCGCCGTCCTCCTCGACCGCCCCGTGCGCCTCGGCATCCTCGGGCACGTCATGGTCCCCACCCCCCACGGCATCGATCGCGGGCACGCCCCCGCTCGTGTCGCCCCCCGGGTCCTCCCACCCCGCACCGCCCGCCGAGTCCGGCACGCCGGCCTGCGTCGGGGCCCCGGCCACGGCCCGCGCAGTCCCGACGGCCTCGGCCGCGACCACGCCGTCACGTCCGGCGGACGGGACCCCGCCGTCCGTGGCCCGCCCGTCGTCGACGGAGGCGGCGGTGGGCGACGTCGAGTCCTCGGCCCAGTCGAAGAGCGTCGGCTGATGAGGCCGGGCAGACGTCGTCGCCCCGGCGCCGAGGGAGAGGGAGCGGCCAGGGTTCGACGTGCCCGACGCCGTCATCGTCGAGACCGGGGATGACGAGGGCCCCCCAGCCGTCGAGAGCGCGGCAGCTGTCGAGAGCGCCGCGGACCTCTCGTCGGCCTCGCGCGCCACGGGCCCTCCCGTGTCGTCGGCGCGACCCAGCCGATGCGCGACGGCCCCGACGGACCCGATCCGCTCGGCGATCCGGACGACGACCTCACGGATGCGCGGCGGGAGTCGCCAGGACCGGGTGAGAACGCAGGTGAGGGAGGCGACCTCGGCCATCATCAGCCCCGGGTCGGCACCGCGGAAGGTCTGCGTCGCGGCGTCGGGATCGCCGACGAGCACGACCTCCGTCCTGGGACCCCGCAGCAGGCGGACGAGCCGGGCCGCGGGCGCCGTGAGCTCCTGGGCGTCGTCGACGACGACGACCCGAACCTCGTCGTGCACCCTGTCTCGTGCGGCCGGGTCGTCCTCGAGCAGGTCGGCGGCCGCGGTGAGGATCCAGGCGGGGTCGTACCCGCCCGGCGACGACAAGGCGGTGACCTCGTCGTACTCGGCGAGCACCTCGGCAGCGGCCGCCCAGGCGGGGTTGCCCTCGCGGACCGCAAGCGTCTCGAGGCCCTCGGCGTCGAGACCGTGTTCGACCGCGCGCATGAGCAGGTCGCGCAGCTCGGCGCGGAATCCCCTCGTGCGGGTGGCCTCGGCGAGGCTCGCCGGCCAGTTCGGGCGTCTGCCGTACCCGCTCTCGTGCCCGGCGAGGAGCTCACGGAGGACGACGTCCTGCTCGGGACCGCTGAGCAGTCGCGGGGCAGGCGCCCCGCGCTCAGCGGCGTCGCGGCGCAGGAGGCCGAACGCGAACGCCTGCACGCTCGACACCAACGGGGAGGCCGTCGTGGCGGCGAGCTCCGCGGTGAGCGCGTGACGCATGCGCGCGGCCGCCACCCGGGTGGGCGCGAGGACGAGCGTCTGCTGGGGGGTCACCTCGCCCGCCCGGACCCGGTCGAGGACGGCGTGCACGGCCACCGTCGTCTTCCCCGTCCCCGGGGCGCCGAGCACCCGCACGAGCGGCCCGCGGGCTCGCGCGGCCCGCCGCTGCGACTCATCGAGCCGTGCCCACCCCACGACCCGCGAGGAACGGTCGCGCACGAATCGGAGCGTCCCGACACGCCCGGCCTCCCCCGACCGCGGGGACCCGGATCGACCCACCGCGCTCGCCGCGTCGGCCGCGGTCGGCGCTCCGGAGACCGGCCCGGGAGTGTGTGGCGTGCTCATGTCGCCATTGGATCAGAGGCCGCCGACAACGGTTCGTCCCCGACGGCTCCGCGCCTCGGTCGGGGGCGACGTCGAGGGCGGGCGCGCCTCGAATCTGCCAGGACTCCCCTCCTGGCGACTGGACACGCGACTAGGATGCCTCAACGGTGCCGTCCGCAGGCGGGCACCCCGACCCCGGAAAGGAGCCGGATCGACCGTGGTGAGCACCTCCAGCGTCCCTCGCGGCACCCGCCTCCCGCGCGAGGAACGGCGGGCCCAACTCCTCGAGGCCGCCCAGACCGTCTTCGTCGAGTACGGCTACCACGCGGCAGGGATGGACGAGATCGCCGACCGCGCCGGGGTCTCCAAGCCGGTGCTGTATCAGCACTTTCCCGGCAAGCTCGACCTGTATCTCGCGTTGCTCGACGCCGCCTGCGACCAGGTGATCGACGCCGTCGCCCAGGCGCTGCGCTCCACGAGCGACAACGAGGAACGCGTGGTCGCGACGATGAAGGCCTACCTGGCGTTCGTCTCGGAGAACGGCGGCGCTTACCGTCTCGTCTTCGAGTCCGACCTCGGCCAGGAGGATCAGGTCGAGGAGCGGGTGCGCAACGTCGAGATGGTCTCGGCCAAGGCCGTCAGCGATCTCGTCGCCGGTGACACCGGCCTCTCCGAGGTCGAGGCCGGGCTCATCGCCACCGGTGTCGTCGGCATGGCCCAGACGGCGGCCCGGTGGTGGCTGCGGCAGGGCTCCCAGATTCCCCTCGAGCAGGCCGCCCGTATTCTCGCCGACACGGCGTGGAGGGGCATTCGCGGTTTCCCCGTCGTCGAAGGGGCCGAGGAGCCACGCTGAGCCCGCGGCCAACCTCGCGCGACGGCCTCCGGCCGCGGGGAAGAACGCCCGCGGGGTCACCGTTAACCTGGCGGAGAACCCGATCGCGGCCGCCCGGCCCGATCCATCCGCTCGCGCCGCCCCCGACGGGGTGACGCCGCGTCCGAAAGGAGACCTCGTGGAGGTCAAGATCGGTGTGCAGAACACGAGCCGCGAGATCACCCTCGAGTCCGAGCAGTCGCCGGAGGAGATCGAGGTCGCAGTGAGCGCGTCCTTCGAGAACTCCACGCCGCTTCGGCTCGTCGACCACAAGGGCAGCATCGTGCTCGTCCCGAGTTCCGCGCTCGCCTACGTCGAGATCGGCGCCCCGCGTCGAGGCGGAGTCGGTTTCGGGATGCAGTGAGCCCGACACCCGTCCGACGATCCCGTCCGACACCCTCGTCCGGCCCGGTCACACGCGTGTGGCCGGGCCGTCGCGCGTCCGCTGCCACACGGGCGGATGCCACCGCGTCGAGGCTGCGGAGGTACACTGGCGACGACCATCACGGTGCCCGGTCGGCAACGACGTGACGAAGACGGCGGCAGAGCCCGCCTCCCGCGCCCCCTCGCGGCGCAGACGAATGACCTCCGATCGGCCCGCCACCTTCCCGCGAACGCCACCGCGTCGCAGGCCGATCGAGAGATCTTCCATGACTGACACCACGTCCACCACGCTGTCCGACGCCGCCGAGCCTCTGCAGGCTCCGGTCGCCGCCCCGGCGACCGACGACTCCGCCGCGGCCGCCGGCGCCGAGGAGACGATCGAGGCCTCCCCCGAGGCGGCCGTCGAGAAGACCTTCGCCGACTTCGACGTGCACCCCGACATCGTCGGGGCCCTCGCCGAGGCGGGGATCGTCACGCCGTTCCCCATCCAGGCCATGACGTTGCCGGTCGCCCTCGGCGGCCACGACATCATCGGTCAGGCCAAGACGGGAACCGGCAAGACCCTCGGCTTCGGCATCCCCCTTCTCGAGCACGTCGTCGCCCCCGGTGACGAGGGTTTCGAGTCCCTTCTCCACCCCGGCCGCCCGCAGGCCCTCGTCGTCGCCCCCACCCGTGAGCTGGCGACGCAGGTCGCCGGCGACCTCACGCGTGCGGCGTCGCGTCGCGGCATCCGCGTGACGACGATCTACGGCGGCCGCGCGTTCGAGCCGCAGATCGAGGCGCTGCAGAAGGGCGTCGAGGTCGTCGTCGGGACGCCCGGCCGCCTCATCGACCTCATGCAGCAGGGTCACCTCAACCTGCACTCGGTGCGCACCCTCGTCCTCGACGAGGCCGATGAGATGCTCGACCTCGGGTTCCTGCCCGACGTCGAGAAGCTTCTCGCGCAGACCCCGGCGTCCCGTCAGACGATGTTGTTCTCCGCGACCATGCCCGGCGCCGTGGTCACCCTCGCGCGCCGCTACATGACCCGCCCGACCCACATCCGGGCGATCAGCCACGACGACGAGGGCCAGACCGTCGCCGCGATCGACCAGTTCGTGTTCCGCGCCCACGCGATGGACAAGGTCGAGATGGTCGCGCGCATCCTCCAGGCGAAGGGGCGCGGTCTGACGATCATCTTCAGCCGCACCAAGCGCACCGCCGCCAAGGTCGCCGACGAACTCGCCGACCGCGGGTTCGCCGCCGCGAGCATCCACGGCGACCTGGGCCAGGGCGCCCGTGAGCAGGCGCTGCGCGCGTTCCGCAACGGCAAGGTCGACATCCTCGTCGCCACCGACGTCGCCGCCCGCGGCATCGACGTCGAGAACGTCACGCACGTCATCAACTACCAGTGCCCCGAGGACGAGAAGACCTACCTGCACCGCACCGGCCGGACCGGTCGCGCGGGCCAGAAGGGCGTCGCCGTCACCCTCGTCGACTGGGACGACATGCCGCGCTGGGGTCTCATCGACAAGGCGCTCGGGCTCGGCATCCCCTCGCCCGTCGAGACGTACTCCTCCTCCCCGCACCTGTTCGAGGACCTCGGGATCGACCCGTCCGTCACGGGCCGGCTGCCGAAGTCCGAGCGCACCCGCGCCGGGCTCGAGGCCGAGAAGCTCGAGGACCTCGGTGAGACCGGCGCCTCCGCCGGCCGGGGCCGAGGTCGCAGCCGTGGCCAGGCCGACCGCGGTCGTGGCAGTGGCTCGGGCCGCGACGGCCGACCGAACCGTGACGGCCGTGGACGGGGCGGGCACTCCTCCGGCGACGAGGGCTCGGGCGCGCCGCGCCGCCGTCGTCGCACCCGCGGTGGCCGCTCGAGCGCCTCGACGGACTGACCCACCCCGTCCTCTCATCCGAACCGGAGGCGCGTGTTCACACAGGAGTGCAGAGCCTCCGGCCCGAACATGCGCCTCCGGTTCGAGAGGGACACCCGCTCCCCTCACACACGTCCGGCAGACCCGTCCGCATCCTGGTATCGGTGATGGGGCGAGTTGGACGGCCGTCTTGCCGAGCCCTACCGTGATCCTCGTCGCAGGCGTCATGGGGGTGCCTGCGGCCGACCGGGGGGTCATCGCTCACCGCCGACGCGGCGTGCCCTGGGCAGCCCCTCCCGTCGTCGTCGAGAGACGTCGACCTGTCGTCCACCCCTTCGGGCGACAGATCGTCGGCGCGCCGGTCACGGCGCCGCCGCGCCCCGCACTCGCTCCGGTGTCGTGCGGGGCGCTCCCGTCTCCGTGGCCTCCCGCCGGACCCCCCTTCCCCGACACCACCCCGGACACCTCCCGCACGAACTCCCGTTCAGGGTCGGACGATCCCGCGGTGGGTCGGTTCGGCGAGCAGTGCCTCGAGCACGTCCGGGTCGGTCGTGCATGCGGCGAGTCGCCAGGGCTTGCCGCTGCCGTGATAGTCACTCGACCCGGTGACGAACAGACCCAGGTCGGCGGCCAGGGAGATGGCCTTGGCCCGCTGCCCGGCATCGTGGTCGGGGTGGTCCCCCTCCAGGGCGAACAGGCCCGCCCGGGCCATGTCCTCGATGACGGAGTCGGGCACGAGGCGACCGCGCTTGGCGGCGAACGGGTGGGCCATGACGGGCACACCCCCCGCGGCGCGCACGAGCCGGACGGCCTCGACCGGGTCGGGCGCGTAGTGCGAGGCGTAGTACGGCGACCCGGTGTAGAGGTACTCGTCGAACGCCGCCGTGCGATCGGGGACGACATCGGCCGCGACGAGCGCGTCGGCGATGTGCGGACGCCCGATCGTCGCCCCCGGACCCACCTGCTCCTCGACCTGGGCCCAGGTGATCGGCACGTCGACGGCCAACTTCTCGACGATGCGCCGCGCCCGGTCGTCACGGCTGGAGCGCGCGGCCTCGAGCTCGGCGAGGAGCGCGGAGTCCGCCGGGTCGAGCAGATACCCGAGCAGGTGGACGCTGATGCCCTTCCACGAACACGAGATCTCGATCCCGGGCAGCAATCCGACTCCGAGCCGCTCCGCCGCGTCGATCGCCTCGCTCCACCCGGCACTCGTGTCGTGGTCGGTGAGTGCGACGACGTCCAGCCCGTCCGCGTCCGCCTGCGCGACGAGCTGCGCGGGGGTGTCGGTGCCGTCCGAGGCGAGGGTGTGGGCGTGGAGATCGATGATCATCCCCCCACACTACGAATCGGCCCACCGCCGGGCCCGGGGTGGACCCGGGTTCAGCGGGGGATGAGCACCGTGTAGTCGAGGTCGAGGACGACGTTCGGCAGGTACTTGCCGGCCCCGTCGCCCTCGGTCTGCCGGTACGGGAAGTCGCCGCACGGCAGGTCCTTGGTGGCGACCGTGCGCAGCCGCAGCGCGCCGACATCGGTCCGGCCGGGGATCTCGAGACGCTCGAGGACCTCCGACCAGGCGTGGATCGTGTCGCCGGCGAACGTGGGGTTGGCGTGGGAGCCGGCGTTGATCGCGGCGATCGTGAACGCGTTGGCGAGTCCGTTGAAGGACAGCGCCCGGGCCAGGCTGATGATGTGCCCGCCGTAGATGAGGCGACGCCCGATCCTGCTGTCGTTCTGGGCGAACTGGTTGAAGTGGACCTTGGCCGTGTTCTGGTACAAGCGCGTCGCGAGCATGTGATCGGACTCCTCGATCGTCATGCCGTCGACGTGGTCGATCTTCTCGCCCACCTCGTAGTCGCCCCACAGGTGGGGGCTGCCGGAGAGTTCCTTCATCCGCTCGTCGTAGGAGACGTTCTCGACGGGAACGACGAGGTCCTGGGCCGCGACCGCGCCCGGCAGGTCGGGGATCTGCGCCTCCCCCACCTCGTCGGTGGCGGATCGACGGTTCACCATGACCCAGCGGACGTACTCGACGACGGTCTCGCCGTTCTGGTTGGTGCCGACCGAACGCACGTAGACGTTGCCGTTCTTGCCCGAGGAGTTCGGCTTGAGCCCGATGACCTCCGAGGTCGTGGTGACGGTGTCGCCGGGGTAGAGCGGCACCCCGAACCGGCCGCCCGCGTAGCCGAGGTTGGCGACGGCGTTGAGCGAGACGTCGGGCACGGACTTGCCGAACACGAGGTGGAAGGCGAGCAGCGCGTCCACGGGCATGCGCGGGTACCCGAGGTCGCGGGCGAAGGTGTCGGCGCTGGTGGCGGCGAACCGGGAGCCGTACAGGCCGGTGTAGAGCGCGACGTCACCGTCGGTGACCGTGCGCGGCGTCGCGTGGACGATGCGCTGTCCGATCTCGAAGTCCTCGTAGAAGTTTCCGGTCACGTTCTTCATGTCGGCCACGTCGCCTCTCCGTCCTGATCCTGCCTCGGGCGTGATCCTGCCTCGGGTCTCGTGCGCATCGTCGCACCCGTCACCGACAGCCCAGGACCGGCAACGCTGTGTCGCTCGCCTCACCGCTCCCGTGCGCGCCCCGCACGCTCCCCGAGGCACCCCGGCGAATCCGGTCGAGGGAAAGGCCGTCCCCGTTCGGGCTACCCGGAGATCCGGGGAGAGTGCCCGGTAGGCTGAACCGCATGGCTGATCACTACGACGTCGTCGTCCTCGGTGCTGGTCCCGGCGGGTATGTCGCCGCCATCCGTGCCGCTCAACTCGGCAAGTCCGTTGCCGTCATCGAGAAGAAGTACTGGGGCGGGGTCTGCCTCAACGTCGGGTGCATCCCGAGCAAGGCGCTGCTGAAGAACGCCGAGCTCGCCCACACCCTCACGCACGACAAGAAGAAGTACGGCATCGAGGGCGACGCCACGATGTCCTACGGCCCGACGCACAAGCGCAGCCGCCAGGTCAGCGCGGGGATCGTCAAGGGCGTCCACTTCCTCATGAAGAAGAACAAGATCACCGAGATCGACGGGTGGGGAACCCTCCAGAAGGGCAACTCGATCACGGTCGAGGGCGACAAGGGCACGACCGAGGTCACCTACGACGACCTCATCATCGCCACCGGCGCCGTCGTGCGCACGATGGGCATCGAGCTCAGCGAGAACGTCGTCACCTACGAGGAGCAGATCCTCGACGAGAACCTTCCCGGCAGCATCATCATCGGTGGATCCGGCGCCATCGGTGTCGAGTTCGCCTACGTCATGGCCAACTTCGGCGTCGACGTGACGATCGTCGAGTTCGTCGACCGCATGGTGCCCACCGAGGACGCGGACGTGTCCAAGGAGCTCCTCAAGCACTACAAGAAGCTCGGGATCAAGGTCATGACCGGCACGAAGGTCGAGTCCGTCGAGGACACGGGCTCGGGCGTCAAGGTCACGGTCTCCCCCGCGGCGGGGGGCGACAGCCAGGTGCTCGAGGCCGACAAGATGCTGTGTGCCTTCGGGTTCCAGCCCCGCACCGAGGGCTTCGGCCTCGAGAACCTCGGCGTCGAGCTGACCGAGCGCGGCGCGATCCAGATCGACGAGTACATGCGCACGAACGTCGACCACGTCTACGCGATCGGCGACGTGACGGCCAAGCTCATGCTCGCCCACGTCGCCGAGTCCATGGGCATCGTCGCCGCCGAGACCATCGCGGGCGCCGAGACGATGGCGATCGACTACGACTTCATCCCGCGGGCGACCTACTGTCACCCGCAGATCGCCTCGATGGGCTACAGCGAGCAGCAGGCGAAGGACAAGGGCTTCGACGTCAAGACGGCCTCGTTCCCGTTCACGGCCAACGGCAAGGCCCAGGGCCTCGGCGACGGCGTCGGCTTCGTCAAGGTCGTCGCCGATGCGAAGTACGACGAGATCCTCGGCTGCCACATGATCGGCCCCGACGTCACCGAGCTCCTTCCGGCGGTCAACGTCGCCAAGCAGTGGGACCTCACGGCCGACGAGGTCTCCCGCACCGTCTTCGCCCACCCGACGCTCGGCGAGGCCCTCAAGGAGGCCATGCACGGCATCGCGGGCCACATGATCAACTTCTAACCCCTCGGTCCGCGAGGACCACCGCACGATCGACGCCCCCGGCTCGACCCCTCGGTCGCGTCGGGGGCGTTCGGTGCCCCGGGGTCGACGTGCCCGTCTCGACGCCGGACCTCAGTCGGCCGGGGTCTCCTCGTGGCGACGGCAGGGACGGGGGAACGCGCGGCGGGTGGCCTCGGCGAGGACGGCCTCCCCCGGGTAGGTCGGGTCGACGAGCATCACCGCGGAGGCGCCGAGGACCGCGGCCCACAGCTCGTCGGCCACGGCGACCTCGTCGGCCTCCGGTGCGACCTCACCGCAGAGTCGGGCGTTGGCGACGACGCCCCGCAGGCGCGCGCGAAGGGCCCGGTCGTCCTCGCGCGCGACGGCGGCAAGGGCCTCGGAGCGTGCGGCCAGCACCTGGAACTCGGCGCGCGCCAGGCAGTCCCGTCGGTTCTCGGGGACGGGGAGGAACGACGTGAGCGCGGTCGTGCACATGGTGCGGATGGACTCCTCACGCCGCTCACCGACGTCGACGATCGCCGCCACCCGCCGCTCCATCGAGGCCAGCAGTTCCGCGTAGGCCCGGTGGACGAGCAGATCCTTGCCCGGGAAGTAGTGCTGCACCAGCCCGACCGAGACCCCCGAGCGGGCCGCCACGGCCGCGATCGTCACCCGCCCGAGCCCCTCCTGACGGGCGATGTCCACCGCCGCCGCGGCGATCTCGGTCCGTCGTCGTTCGTGATCCGCCATCCTCACCATGCCCACACCATACGTCCATATGGTCCAATACCGTATGGGCATTCAATTCAGACGGACGCTGCTGCTCCCGATGCTGCTCGTCGCCCTCCTCGCGTCCGTGTTCGCGGCGCCCGCCTCCGCGGACGACGGCTCGAGCCTCGCGAACGAGGCGGCTCGGGTGGGCGTGCCCGGTGGAGTGGTGGCGCACCTCGAGCGCGGACGGGTGACGCACGTCGAGGCCTTCGGTCGCGCCGAGCCGACCAATCGGTTCCTCTTCGGATCGGTCTCCAAGCCGATCGCCGCGGCGGTGGCCCAGGATCTCGCCGATGCCGGTCGCCTCGACCTCGACAGACCCGTCGGCGAGTCGGTCCGCGGTGGGCCCGACGTCCCCGCACGGTCCCTGCTCGACCACACCGCGGGAGTCGACTTCGGTGCCGACGTGCTCGACGTCGACCGGCCGGGCACCACGGCGACCCGGCTGCTCGCCGAGCTCCCGCCTCCCGCCCTGTCGGCGGCTGGGACCCACCACTACTCGAGCCTCGGGTACGTCTACCTCCAGGCGCTGATCGAGCAGGCGTCGGGGACCGACTACGGCACGGCACTCCGGCACGCCGTCCCGGGCACGCGCATCGGGGCCTCCGCGCGCGAATGCGGCGACCTCGCGACCCCGCACCGGTTCGTCGGCCCCTGGGCGGTCGCGCAGGCGGGACCCTACGACGGCGCGGGCGCCGCCTACGGCTACACGTGCGGGAGCATCGAGGATCTCGCGCGCTTCGCCGAACGGCACCTCGCCGACCCCACGCTCGCCGATCCGACCCCGACGGGCCGCGCGGGGACCACGTACGCCGACGGATGGCGTCTCACCACGGAGGCCGACGGCGGACTCACCCACTGGCACACCGGCACGGTGCCGGGGTACTTCAGCGGCGTCTTCCTCGACCCCGCCGGCGGCCGGGGCGCCGTCGTGCTGCTCAGCGCGTCCGGGTTCCTCCACGAGGAGCAACTCGCCGCGCTCGTGCGGAACGAGTACGACCGGGTGACCGGTCGCCGGGTCACGCCGGTCCCGGCGGCGCCCTGGGCCGTCGCCCCGGTCGTCGCCTGCCTCGCCGGCGCACTGCTCCTGATCCTGTCGCTCTCCCGGCGATCGACACGGCGTGGCCGTCGCCGGGTTCTCGCGTGGGTCACCCTCGGGCTCGCCATGCTCGGGATCGTCGCGGTCCTCATGCTCGCCGGCCCCTACCCACCCCGCTACGTGTGGTTGTGGGAACCCGGCTTCGCCGTGGCCTGGGGGCTCACGATCCTGGCCGCCGCCGTGGGCGTGGCGACCTGCCTCCGTCGGCGCGACGAACCGGCCTCGTCGACCGACGTGGGGTGACGCGGTCCCGGGTGACACGATCGGGGCATGGACCTCACCGTCGAGACAGCGCAGGGCCCGGGCCGACTCGTCGTCGCCGAGGCCACGGGCGCGCCGAGCACCGTGCTCCTCCTCGGGCACGGCGCCGGGGGCGGTGTCGAGGCCTTCGACCTCCGGGCTCTCGCCGACGTCCTGCCCGCCGCCGGCGTCACCGTCGTGCGGTACTCCCAGCCGTGGCGCGAGGCGGGGCGCAAGGTCGCGGTGAGCCCGCCTCGCCTCGACGAGGCCTGGGCCCCTGCCGTCGAGGTCGTCGCGACGCGGTGGCCCTCGGTGCCGCTCGTCGTCGGTGGACGCAGCGCAGGCGCGCGCGTCGCCTGCCGCTGGGCCGCCACACACGAGGTCATGGGCGTGGTCGCGCTCTCGTTCCCGTTGCACCCACCGGGCCGGCCGGAGGCGTCCCGCGTCGACGAACTCGCGGGCGCGCGGGCCCCGCTGCTCGTCGTGCAGGGCGAGTCCGATCCGTTCGGCCGGCCGGACGAGATCCGGGACGCCATCGACGCCGCCGACCACGCCGGTGACCGCACCCTCGTCGAGGTGCCCGGCGCGAGGCACGGCCTCGAACCTCACCGCGTCGGCGACGACCCGGCGACCCGGGTGGCGGCGATCGTCGGCCCGGTGCGGGAGTTCCTCACCCGCGTCGGTTGACACCTGCTCCGCGACCGCCTCACTCGGCGACGCGAGCCCCTCGGCGCAGGGCGGCGGCCGTCGCACGGCTCTGTCGGCGGGAACGACCGCGAGGCACCTGGCGACCGAAGTAGGACCCGAGGCTGACGCCGCCGGCGATGGCGAGTCCGGTCGCCCCCGCCGTCATGAGCAGGGTCGGGCCGTGGGCCGCGGGCGTGAGGATCGGCGTCGGTTCGACGACGTAGTACAGGCCGCGGTAGACCATGCCGCCGGGGAGGAACGCGACGATGCCCGAGGTGCTGATCGCGAGCGAGGGCACCTTGAACAGCCACGCGGTGGGCTGCGACACGAAGCCGATGACGAGACACGCGAGGGCCGTCGCCGGGATCGCGCCGAGCCCGGACCGCATGAGCGCGGCATACGTGGCCCACCCGAGCAGACCCATCGCGACCGACACGAGGATCGTGCGCGAGCCCGCGTAGCAGCCGATCGCGAACGACAGGGCGATGACGGCGACGGCGACGAGCTGCACGAGGAAGGACGCGGCGAGGTCGCCCTTCGGCAGGATGTAGGCGGGCACGCCGAGCCATGAGGCCACCGAGATGATCGACAGGACACCCACGAGGATGCCGAGCGTCAGCGTGAAGACCTCGAACGATCGCGCCCCGGCGGTGACGTAATAGCCGTCGATCGCGTCCTGGGCCGCACCGACGACCGAGAGGCCCGCGAGGAGAACGACGATGCCGGTGGCGACGAGCACCGAGGGTCTCATCTGGTCGGCGAACGGGAGCCCGTAGCCCTGGGCGGCGACGATCGCCATCGCGACGGCGGTCGGGATGGCACCGCCGAGCATCTGGCAGAAGAACGCGGCGAGGCGCCGGCGCCCCGCCCACAACAACGCCCGGTCGACGATGCCGGAGATGACGACCGCGAAGAGGATCTCGTAGAGGTGCCCGCCGATGAGGGCGGCGACTCCGCCACCGAGGAGGAGGAACGAGAACGTGATGAACCCTCGGCGGTACAGGTGTGGCCGCTTCATGATCGAGACGAACCGTTCCTGCGCCTCCTCCAGCGGCAACCCCTCGTCGGTGATCTCCCGGACGAGCTCATGCGTGGCCGCGAGCCGCTCGTAGTCCGGCACCCGGGTGCGCACGATGCGGATCATCGTCACGGGGTCCTCGAACGCGCCCCGGTGGTGGGTGACCGCGACCGAGGTGAACGTGACGTCGACGTGGACGGCCCTCAACCCGTAGGCCGAGGTGACCGCGAGGACGTAGGAGGTGACGTCCGCGGCCGAGGCGCCCGTCGACAGCGTCGACTCGGCGATCCGCATCGCGAGGTCGATGACGGCGCGCGACCGGGCCTTCTCGATACCGCCGGTGATCTCGCTGAGGTCGAGTCCCCACGTGGGCGCATCGGCGGCACGGACCGCGTTCTTGGCGAGCCGGAGGATCGAGGCGGCCTGGGGGGCGCGCTGCGTCGGCTTCTCCGGCCCGCGATCCCTCACGGCGGAGTCGAGCAGCCCCTCGTCGACGACCGCGAACACCTGGCTGGGCGGGTCGTCGGAGACGCCGACGAGCTCGGGGTTGACCTGAGACTTCGACGAGGGCGGGGCGGTGGGGAACTGCTCGGTCACGTCCTCACTGTGGGCCATCGCCGCGAGGCCCGGCAAACCCGCTCGCGTGCGCCCGGGATCCGCCGGTGGAGGCCGTGCGCGCCGTGTGAGGATGGCGAGATGAGCGAGAAGCAGCCGACGAAGCCCGACCACCGCAGCCGCCCGAACAACGAGCAGTTCAAGACCTTCATCGCCTCCGGGTGGGCGCCCCGTCCGACCGACCTCCCGGAGCAGGCCGAGGTCGCGCGATGGACGCCCGCGCGTCGCGCCGTCGTGTCCGAGGCATTCCCCGGCGAACGGCTCGTCATGCCCGCCGGCGGGCTCAAGGTGCGCAGCAACGACTGCGACTACGTCTTCCGCCCCCACACCGCGTTCTCCCACCTCACGGGGCTCGGCGCCGACCGCGAGCCCGACGCGGTCCTCGTCCTCGAACCCTCCGAGGAGGGCGGGCACGACCCCATCCTGTACTTCCGGCCCCTCGCGCCCCGGGACTCCGAGGAGTTCTTCGCCGACTCCCGCTACGGCGAGTTCTGGGTGGGGTCGCGCCCGACGCTCGAGTCGATGGCGGCCGAGCTCGGCATGGAGACGCGGCACATCGATCAGTTGGGCGACGCCCTCGCCAAGGACGCCGGACAGGTCGCGCTGCGCGTCGTCGTCGAGGCCGACGCCGATGTCGCCGCGCTCGTGGAGAAGGTGCGCGCCGAGTCCGGTCTCGGCACCACCGAGGCCCAGCTCACGGCCGCGGCCGAGGCCGACGCCGAGCTCGCCCGCACGTGTTCGACGATGCGCCTGGTCAAGGACGACTGGGAGAAGGACCAGATGCGCCTCGCCTGCGAGGGGACGGCGCGGGCGTTCGACGCCGTCGTCGCCGACCTGCCCGAGGCCAAGAAGCGGGGCCGTGGCGAGCGCTGGGTCGAGGGTGTCTTCGGCCTCCACGCGCGCCACCACGGCAACGGTGTCGGCTACGACTCCATCTGCGCGGCGGGCGACCACGCGAACACGCTCCACTGGATCCGCAACACCGGCGACCTGCGCGACGGCGACCTGCTCCTGCTCGACGCGGGCATCGAGGTCGACTCGCTCTTCACCGCGGACGTCACCCGCACCCTGCCGATCTCGGGGCGCTTCTCGGACGTGCAGCGCCGCATCTACGAGGCCGTGTACGCCGCCCAGCAGGCCGGGATCGCCGCCTGCCGTCCGGGCAACCGCTTCAAGGACGTCCACGCCGCCGCCATCCGCGTGATCGCCGAGCACCTGCACGAGTGGGGGCTGCTGCCCGAGGGCGTCGACGTCGAGGCCACCCTGGACGCCGACACGGGCCAGTACCACCGCCGCTGGATGGTCCACGGCACGAGTCACCACCTCGGCATGGACGTCCACGACTGCGCCCAGGCCCTTCGTGAGGACTACATGGACGCCGAGCTGCGCCCCGGCATGGTGCTCACGGTGGAGCCGGGCCTGTACTTCAAGGCCGACGACCAGCTCGCGCCCGAGGAGTTCCGTGGGATCGGCGTGCGCATCGAAGACGACATCCTCATCACCGAGGACGGCTGCGAGAACCTCTCTGCGATGATCCCCAGCCGCGCCGACGACGTCGAGACGTGGATGGCGCGGATCCTCGACGCCGGCGCCTGACCGGGCCGGCCGCCCCGCCGGTCGGGCGGGTCGCCCCGCCGATCAGGCGGGGCGGCCGTCCGGGCCGGGGCCGTCGGAACCGGGGCCGCCCTGCCCGAACGTCGCGGGGCCCTCCCCGCGCGGGCCGCCGTCGGCGCCGTGTCCGCCCCCGGGTTGCGAACCGTGGGCGGAGGCCTGACCAGGGCCGCGGAGGATGCGGTCGGCGTCGTGGAACGTCGCGTGCTCGACGAGGATCTCGTACCGGGTGGCGATCACCTGGCTCACCGACGTGAAGTCGCGCTTGCCCTGGGTGAGGGCGTAGCCGGTGCCCGCCCACACCGCGAGGAAGAACGCACCGGCGATGACGGCCCACAGCACCGTGCCGAGCGTGTCGCGACCGCCGGTGGCGAAGATCGACATGAGCAGACCCACCATGAGGCCCACCCACATGCCGCTGAGCGCCCCGCTGCCGATCGCCTTGAAGGCCGTCATGCGACCGGTCACGCGCTCGACCTGCTTGAGGTCGGTGCCGACGATCATGACGTTCTGCACGGCGAAGCCGTGGTCGGACAGGTAGTCGACGGCGCGCTGCGCGTCGTCGTAGGTGTCGTAGACCGCGAGACTCCGCGGGCTGCTCAGCTGTAGCGCCGCCATCGGCAGGCGCCCAGGCATTCCAGGTTGCATCCCCATGTCCCCATCCCATCACATGCGAGGCGAGGGACGATGCTCGCGCATCGCCCCTCGCGTCGGTGTCGTGGCCGTCGGTCGCCTCTTCGCGTCTCAGCTGCGGATCTTGTAGTCCTTGAGCAGCGCCCGGCCGATGATCATCTTCTGGATCTCCGCGGTGCCCTCACCGATGAGCAGCATCGGGGCCTCGCGGTAGAGGCGCTCGATCTCGTACTCCTTGGAGTAGCCGTACCCGCCGTGGATGCGGAAGCTCTGCTCGACGACGTCGGCGCAGTACTCGGCGGCGAGGTACTTGGCCATGCCGGCCTCGACGTCGTTGCGCTTGCCGGAGTCCTTGAGGCGGGCGGCGCGCACCATCATCTGATGGCAGGCCTCGACCTTGGTGGCCATGTCGGCGAGACGGAACATGATGGCCTGGTGGTCGGCGATCTTCTTGCCGAACGTCTCCCGCTGCTGGGCATAGGAGATGCCGAGCTCGAAGGCGCGACGGGAGACACCGCAGGCGCGGGCCGCGACGTTGACGCGGCCGACCTCGACGCCGTCCATCATCTGGTAGAAGCCCTTGCCGGGCTCTCCACCGAGCAGCTCCGCGTCGGTCGTCCTGTAGTCCTCGAGGACGAGCTCGGTCGTGTCGACGCCCTTGTAGCCCATCTTCTCGATCTTGCCGGGGATGGTGACACCCTCGCCGACCTTGCCGAAGCCCGGCTCCTTCTCGACGAGGAAGGTCGACATGTTCTTGTAGACCGAGTCGCTGCCGGTGTCGGTCTTGACGAGGACGGCGACGAGCGTCGAGCTGCCACCGTTGGTCAGCCACATCTTCTGCGCGTTGATGGTCCACTCGTCGCCGTTCTTGACGGCCTTGGACTTGATGCCGGAGACGTCGGAGCCACAGCCGGGCTCGGACATCGAGAACGCGCCGCGGACCTCACCGGTGGCCATGCGGGGCAGGTACTTCTGCTTCTGCTCCTCGGTGCCGTGCTGGAGCAGCATGTACGCCACGATGAAGTGGGTGTTGATGATGCCGGAGACGCTCATCCAACCGCGTGCGATCTCCTCGACACACAGCGCGTAGGTGAGGAGCGACTCGCCGAGGCCGCCGTACTCCTCGGGGATCATCAGTCCGAAGATCCCCATCTCCTTCATCGACTCGACGATCTGCGTGGGGTACTCGTCGGCGTGCTCGAGCTCGGTGGCGACGGGGATGATCTGCTCGTCGACGAACTGCCGCACGAGCGAGATCAGCTCGGTCTGTTCCTCGGTGAGCCCCTCGGTCTTCTGCAGGCGTGACATGGCTGCCTTTCGATCGTCGTTGGTCGGCGCTGCCGTCGAGTATGCCGTCCGCTCCAGTCCGCGGTGAGGGCGATGCCCTGTGAGTCCGCCCACGCCGCGACCCCTGCCGTCGCCCTCCCGTTCGAGAGACGCCCCTCGCCCCTCCCGGGACGGCGATGCGGCCACACCCGCCGGGGTGTGGCCGCCTCGGACGTGGCCGTCTCAGCCGCCGACGCGGAGGTCAGTAGACGGTGACCCGGTTACCGTTGCGCAGCCACGTCGTCTTCCACAGCATGTCCATCGCCGCGGTGCTCACCCGCGCGCAGCCGTGGGAGGCGGGGTAGCCGGGGACGAAGCCGTCGGCGACGCCGTGGACGGCGTAACCCCGGTGGAAGTACTTGGGCCGGTACAACTTGCCGAGCGGCGCGGTGCGCCACCCGTTCGAGTATCCCCAGGTGACCCGGTAACTCCCCGTCGGAGTCGGCGTCGCCTTGGTACCGGTGCTCGTGTTGAGCACCATGCGGACCGTTCCACCGTCGACGAAGAGGATCACCTGACGCTTGAGGTCGATCTCCACGGCCCTCCCCGTCTTGGTGCGGGCGCTCGGCCGGACACCACGGTCGATCGCCGCCCGCGTCGAGGGACCGGCGACACCGTCACGACCGAGGCCGGCGACCTTCTGGATCGCCATGACGGCCTGCATCGTCGAATACCCGTAGGTGCCGTTCGGGGTCCCGGTCCAGTAACCGAGGGAGGACAGCCGCTTCTGCAACGCGACCACCTCCGCGCCCTTGGCGCCCTGCCGCAGGACGGTCGTGGTCTTCTTGGCGGTGGACTTCTTGGCAGTGGTCTTCTTGGCGGTGGTCTTCTTGGCGGTCGTCTTCGTCGTCGCCGGCTTCTTGGGGGACGCCTTCTTGGCGGTCGTCCTCGTCGTTGTCTTCTTGACGACCGTCTTCTTCGGCGGCGCCTTCGTCGCCGGTGCCTTCGTCGCCGGTGCCTTCGTGGCGGTCGGGGTCGGCCTCGGCGTGGGAGCGGAGGTGGAGACGGCAGGAGCGGCCGCGGGCGCACCGGCGGCGACGGCGGGTGCGGCGGGCATGGCGAGCACCGTGCTGACGAGCACCGCACCGATGAGACGGCGAGACATGTGGAATTCCCCCTGTGGAGCGTCGCGTCGCCCACCCCCCTCGGGTGGGCACGACCTCGTCCCCCTGGCAGCGGATCCCCGGTGTTCGGCGGCCTGTGACGGATCAGGTCTTGCGTCCAACTTAGTACAGCCGCATCACGGCCCACCCACGGAGGGGTCACGGGTGCATGACGGGCGTCCACGTGTCCGGCCGAGCGCCCACCGGACGCGACGGCCCCGGCCACCCTGGGAGGGTGGTCGGGGCCGTCGGGGCATCGGTGGCGCGGGCCTCGCGTCGCGGCGCGGCGCGCCTCTGATCAGGCCTGTTCGAGCGCTTCGATCGCCTCGTGCATCGTGAGGGTGCGCTGGGCGGACTCGACGTGGAGGTTCTCGATCATCTTGCCGTTGTAGGTGACGACGCCGGAACCCTTGCCCTCCTCCCATGCGGCGAGGACGCCACGGGCGTCGTCGACCGCGCTCGGCGAGGGACGGAAGGCCTGGTTGGCGCCCTCCACCTGACCGGGGTGGATGAGGGTCTTGCCGTCGAAGCCCATCTGGCGCCCCTGCTCGCACTCGGCGAGGAAGCCCTCGGCGTTCTTGACGTCGTTGTAGACGCCGTCGAGGATCGCCTTGCCCGCGGCACGAGCACCCAGAAGGGCGAGCCCGAGACCGGCGAGCAGCGGCTGACGACCGGGGACGTGCTCGGCGTACAGCTCCTTGACGAGGTCGTTCGTGCCCATGACGAGGACCGAGAGGCGAGGACTGGCGGCGGCGATCTCCTGGCAGCGGAGCATCGCGACAGGGGTCTCGACCATGGCCCACAGCGTCGTGCGCTCGGGTGCGCCCGCCTTCTCCATCGCCGCGACGAGCTGCCGGACCTCCTCGGCGTCGTTCACCTTGGGGACGGCGATGGCGTCGGGCCCGGCCGCGCACGCCGCGGCCATGTCGTCATCGTGCCACGGGGTGCCGATGCCGTTGATGCGGATGATGAGTTCGCGGCGCCCGTACTCGCCGCTGCCGACGGCCGCGCAGGCGGAGCCGCGGGCCTCGGGCTTGGCGTCGGGGGCGACCGCGTCCTCGAGGTCGAAGATGATGCCGTCGCAGGCGATGGACTTGGCCTTCTCGAGCGCGCGGGCGTTCGAGGACGGCATGTAGAGCACCGACCGGCGGGGGCGGAACGTCGTCGAGTCGGTCATCACTTGCCCTCCACCTTCGCGACGCCGGCCTTCTTGGCCTCGGCGTACTTCGCGCCGAGCTCGGGGTCGATCTCCGAGAGCGCCTCGGCGAGGTCGACGACGACCTGGCACTGCTTGCAGGAGGCGTCGTCCTCCATCTTGCCGTCCACCATGACCGCGCCCGTCCCGTCGCCCATCGCGGTGACGACCTCGTAGGCGTGCTCGACCTCGGCGGGGTCGGGGCTGAACACGCGGCGGGCGATCTCGATCTGCTTGGGGTGCAGGGTCCACGTGCCCACGCAGCCGAGGAGGAACGCGTTGCGGAACTGGTCCTCGCACCCGACGACGTCGGTGATGTCACCGTAGGGGCCGTAATAGGCGAAGATCCCGTGCATCGCGCAGGCGTCGACCATGCGCGCGATCGTGTAGTGCCACAGATCCTGCTGGAAGATCGCGCGCGGGGTGGTCTCGCCGTGGATGTCGTAGCCGTCGTCGGTCTTGGCGGCGTCGGCGCGCACGAGGTAGCCGGGGTGGCCGCCACCGACGCGCGTCGTCTTCATGCGGCGGTCGGCGGCGAGGTCGGCCGGGCCGAGCGAGATGCCCTGCATGCGCGGGGAGGCGCCGGCGATCTCCTCGACGTTGGCCATACCGCGCGCGGTCTCGAGGATGGCGTGGACGAGGATCGGACGCTGCAGGCCGGCCTTGGCCTCGAGCTGGGCGAGGATGCGGTCGACGTAGTGGATGTCCTCGGCGCCCTGCACCTTGGGGATCATGACGACGTCGAGCTTGTCGCCGATCTCGGTGACGAGCGTTGTGACGTCGTCGAGGAACCAGGGGCTGTCGAGGGCGTTGAGGCGGGTCCACAGCTGGGTGGGACCGAAGTCGGTGCCTCCGGCGATCTCGACGAGACCGAGGCGCGCCTTCTCCTTGTTCTCGGCCTTGACGGCGTCCTCGAGGTTGCCGAGCAGCACGTCGACGGTGCCGACCATGCCGGGGATCTTCGCGGCCATCTTGGCGTTGCTCGGGTCGAAGAAGTGGATGGCCCGGGAGGGCCTGGCGGGGATCTCCCGCAGGGGGGCGGGCGCCCCCACCGCGAGCGGGGTGAAGAAGTCCTTGGCGCTGCGCATGTGCGTGTCCTCCACGTCGTCGTGTAGCGATGCTGGGGCGTGCCCTCCGGCGTTCGCGGCCGCGCCCGCCACCCGCGCCCGCGGCGGCCGGCGCCGCTGTCGAGGTGGTGTCGGGCCCGGGGGAATCGGCCTCGTTTTCGAGCCTAACAGCGGGCCGGAACGCAGCCCCGCCGCACGCTGAGACGCTCGTCACGCCGGGTACTCCCCCGTCGGAACGGTGGGTTCGGGAGCACACCTCTCGATCGGATCCCCGATCCGGGAACTCTGCGCGAGGCCCGCACGTCATCCCGGAGGGGGATGCTCGCGACCCATGAGCCGAGCACCGGTGCGCCGCCTCCGCGCGCAGGGTCACCCCGCACGCGACGTCGCGTCCGTGCGTGTCACCGCCGAAGCACGCCAGACAGCCCGACACCGACAGAAATGAGGACTGCCCATGACCGTGCCCACCACCGCTGCCCCCTCCACCGACGGTCTCGCCGGCTGGGTCGTGCAGGTGATGGACGCGATCGGCTCGCCCGGCGTCGGGCTGCTCGTCTTCCTCGAGAACCTCTTCCCGCCGGTGCCGAGCGAGGTCGTCCTCCCACTCGCCGGTTTCGCCGCGAGCCAGGGCTCCCTCTCGCTCGCGGCCGCGATCGTGTGGGCCACGCTCGGCTCGGTGCTGGGTGCCTGGGCGCTGTACGGCATCGGCGCCGCGCTCGGCCGCGACCGCATGCTGCACATCCTCGAGAGGATGCCGCTCGTCGACGTCGCCGACATGCTCAAGGCCGAGGAGTTCTTCGTCCGCCATGGTTCCGCGGCCATCTTCTTCGGGCGCCTCGTCCCGATGGTCCGCAGCCTCATCTCGATCCCGGCCGGCCTGGAGCGCCTCCCGGCGCTGCGCTTCACCGCCCTCACCGCCTGCGGGAGCGCGATCTGGAACAGCGCGCTCATCCTTGCCGGTTACGCGCTCGGCGAGCGCTTCGGTCTCGTCGCGCACTACCTCGAGTACCTCCAGTACGCCGTCATCGCCCTCGTCGTCCTCGGCCTGGCCGCGTACGCGTTCATGCGCGTGACCCGTCACCGTGCCCGGCGCCGCGTGCAGGAGGCTCCGCACTCCTCCGGATCGGCGTCGTCCGCCGGATCGACGTCGTCGTCCGCGTTCGGGCCGGATCCCTCGTCCTCGCCCCGGGCGGCGGTCGGTGACACCGCCCGCCACCCCGCGCCCGCCCCCCGCGCCCGCGAGCCCCAGGCCGTCGCCCGCTGACCGCCGTCCGGCGCGCGGTCGGGGCGGACGGCCCCTGACGTGCCGGTTGTACTCTGCGGACGTGAGTCAGAACACCCGGGTCTTCCTTGCGCGTCTGGCCGGCCTCGCCGTGTTCGACCCCCTCGGCGATCAGGTCGGCGTGGTCCGTGACGTCGTCGTCACCTTCTCCTCCACCCGCCGCAAACCCCTCGCCGTGGGCCTCGTCGTCGAGGTCGCCGGGCGACGTCGCGTCTTCGTCCCCCTCACCCGGGTGACGAGCATGGAGGCCGGCCAGGTCATCACGACCGGGCTCGTCAACATGCGTCGCTTCGAGCAGCGCCCCACCGAGGTGCGGGTCATCGCCGAACTGCTCGACCGCACCGTCACCGTGCGTGAACTCGACGAGGAGCCCTACGCGGCCACGGTCGAGGACGTCGCCATCGAGCGCGTCCGTGGCCGCGAGTGGTCGGTGGAGAAGGTCTTCGTCCGCAAGTCCGACCCGCGCGAGAAGACCTCCCGGTTCCGGATCACCCGTCGCCGCGGCGAGACCGCGCTCGTCGACGTCGCCGACGTCACCGGGTTGCGGGAGCAGGAGGCCGATCAGCGCGCCGACCTGTGGCTGGAGAACTTCGACGACCTCAAGGCCGCCGACCTCGCCGAGATGATCCGCGACCTGCCGCCGCAGCGGCGCATCCAGGTCGCCGGCGGCCTGCACGACGAGAAGCTCGCCGACGTCCTCGAGGAGCTGCCCGAGGACGAGCAGGTCGAGATCCTCGCCGCGCTCGAGTCGAACCGCGCCGCGGACGTGCTCGAGGAGATGCAACCCGACGACGCCGCCGACCTGCTCTCCGAGCTCAGCCCCGAGGCGCAGGAGCGGTACCTGCAGCTCATGGAGCCCGAGGAGGCCGAGGACATCCGGCGCCTGCTCACCTACGACGAGGACACCGCGGGCGGTCTCATGACGACCGAGCCCGTCATCCTCCCGCCGGAGGCGACGATCGCCGAGGCCCTCGCCTCGGTACGGCGGACCGAGATCTCTCCGGCGCTCGCGGCGATGGTGTACGTCTGCCGCTCCCCCATGGAGACCCCGACCGGCCGGTTCCTCGGAATCGTCCACATCCAGCGCCTCCTGCGCGAACCCCCGCACCTCGCCGTGGGCTCCGTCATCGACACCGACGTCGAGCCGCTGCTGCCGGACGCCACGGTGGGAACCGTCACCCGGGAGCTCGCGACGTACAACCTCGTGAGCCTCCCCATCGCCGACGAGGACGGTCACCTCCTCGGCGCCGTCACCGTCGACGACGTCCTCGACCACCTGCTGCCGGAGGACTGGCGCGACGACCGACACGAGGTGACCCATGGCTGACCCCCGCACGCGTCTCGATCAGCCCTTCGAGCGCCGACGCCGGGGCCTGCGCATCCCACGCATGGACCCCGAGGCCTTCGGGCGGGTGAGCGAGGCGTTCGCCCGGTTCATGGGCACCCCGCAGTTCCTCATCTACATGACGATCTTCGTCATCGTGTGGCTGGTCTGGAACACCTACATGCCCGAGTCGGCACAGTTCGACCCGCGGTCGCTCAACTACACCCTGCTCACGCTCATCCTGTCGTTGCAGGCGAGCTACGCCGCGCCCCTCATCCTCCTCGCGCAGAACCGGCAGGACGACCGCGACCGTGTCGCCCTCGAACAGGACCGCACCCGCGACGAACGCAACCTCGCCGACACCGAGTACCTCACCCGTGAGGTGGCGGCTCTGCGCATCGCGCTGCGTGAGGTCGCAACCCGCGACTTCGTGCGCTCCGAGCTGCGGGAACTGCTCGAGGAGATGGAGGAGCGCCGCGAACAGGGCGGCGAGGAGGCCGAGGACACCGACCGCCGACCGCGCAAGAAGAAGGGCAAGGGCCGCGCGGGCGCCCCGGCCGATGTGAGGAGCACCCTGCCCCCCGCCTAGAGTGGGCGGCATGTCTGCACCCACCCAGGACGTCCTCCTCCAGGCCCTCGCCGGCGTCGAGGATCCCGAGATCCACCGCCCCATCACCGAGCTCGGCATGGTGGACACGGTCACGGTTGACGACGCCGGCCGCGTCGCCGTGACGATCCTCCTCACGGTCGCCGCCTGCCCGCTCAAGGACACCCTGTCGCGTGACACCGACAAGGCCCTGCGCACCGTCGACGGGGTCACCGACGTCGAGGTCACCCTCGGTGTGATGAACGACGAGCAGCGCGCCGCGCTCAAGCAGCACCTGCGTGGCGGTCAGGCCGAACGCGAGATCCCCTTCGCCAAGCCGAACTCCCTCACCCGGGTGTACGCGGTGGCCTCGGGCAAGGGCGGCGTCGGCAAGTCGTCGGTGACGACGAACCTCGCCGTCGCGCTCGCCGAGCAGGGACTGCGCGTCGGTGTCGTCGACGCCGACATCTACGGCTTCTCGGTCCCGCGCATGATCGGTGTGGACTACCCGCCCACGCAGGTCGACGACATGATCATGCCGCCCGAGGCCAAGGGCGTGAAGGTCATCTCGGTCGGCATGTTCGTGCCGGGCAACTCCCCCGTCGTGTGGCGCGGGCCGATGCTGCACCGGGCACTCAACCAGTTCCTCGCCGACGTCTTCTGGGGCGACCTCGACGTTCTCCTCCTCGATCTGCCGCCCGGCACCGGGGACGTCGCGATCTCGGTGGCCCAGCTCATCCCGGGCGCGGAGATCATCGTCGTCACCACCCCGCAGCAGGCGGCTGCGGAGGTCGCCGAGCGCGCCGGGTCGATCGCGACGCAGACGCACCAGCGCATCGTCGGGGTCATCGAGAACATGAGCTGGCTCGAGCTGCCCGACGGCACCCGCCAGGAGATCTTCGGCTCCGGCGGCGGCAAGGCGGTCTCGGAATCTCTCTCGCGCATCGTCGGTACCGACATCCCGCTCCTCGGTCAGATCCCCCTCGACGTGACGATGCGGGAGGGCTCCGACGCGGGTGAGCCCGTCGTCCTCTCCAACCCCGACGGCCCCTCCGGTGTCGCTCTCCGCGGCATCGCCAAGGGCCTCGCCACCCGTTCGCGCGGTCTCGCGGGTCGCAAGCTCGGCCTCACGCCCCAGCGCTGAGCACGGGCGCCCGCCCGCTCTGACGACACGACACCCCCGGCCCGCTCGACAGCGGGAGCCGGGGGTGTCGTGTCGTGCCAGGGGCGCCATCTCTCGACGTACCGGGCACCCGTCGCACCCGTCGCACCCGTCGCACCCGTCGCACCCGTCGCACCCGTCGCTCGGAGCGTCGGTCGCCCCGGGCACCGGTCGCTCAGGTGGCGTCGGAGTCGAACGGCACCGGTCGGGCCGGATCGAAGACCGCAGGTGGGCGGTAACGGGGCCCGTCGTCGGCGAGATCGTCCTCGTCGCCGGGAGCGCCGGTGGTGCGGGTGTCGGCCTCGTCCGGCTCCATGAGGGCCTCACGCACGATCCGGCGCGGGTCGTACTGGCGCGGGTCGTAGGCCTTCCAGTCGATGTCGTCGAACTCGGGCCCCATCTGTTCGCGCAGTTGGTCGCGGGCGCCGTCGGCCATCTTGCGGACCTCACGGATGTAGTGCCGAGCCTTGGCCAGCACCTCCGGCAGGCGCTCCGGCCCGATGAGGAGGAACGCCAGGATGAGGATGACCACGAACTCCGGTCCACCCACGTGCGTCGCCCTCCGTCCCGTCCTCGCGCCCGGCCGAGCGCACAGCGATTAAACAGCGCCCAGCCATTAAACATCGCAGCCGTCGACCGCACCGCACCGGTGGGCGCCTGCGCGGGCCCACCCGCCACGACGGAAGGGGGCGCACGACGGGCACGGGCGGTGCTCAGCCCGTCGACGGCGTCCCGGGGAGGCGCGTGGCCTGGGAACGGGCAGACGTGGGCGCACGGTGGGCGAGGGACTCCCGCAACAGGGCACGACCACGGTGGATGCGCGAGCGCACCGTGCCGAGCTTGATGCCCAGCGCCTCCGCCGTCTCCTCGTAGGTGAGGCCCTCGATGTCGCAGAGGACGACCGCCGCACGGAACTCCGGGGAGAGAGCGTCGAGGGCCCGCTGGACGTCGTCGTCGAAGTGGTCGTCGTGGTAGCGCTGCTCCGGGCCGCGGGCGCTGCTCGGCATCCGGGCGGCGGCGTCGTCGGAGAGGGCGTCGAAGCGGATGCGTTGTTTGCGGCGCATCCGGTCGAGGAAGAGGTTGGTCGTGATGCGGTGCAGCCACCCCTCGAACGTCCCCGGACGGTAGGTGCCGAGCGAACGGAACACCCGGATGAACACGTCGTGGGTGAGGTCCTCGGCGTCGTGCTGGTTGCCGGTGAGCCGGTAGGCGAGGCGGTAGACCCGGCCGGAGTGTTCGCGCACCACGTCGTCCCACGAGGGTGGGGTCCACCCCGGCGCGTCGACGCCCGCGCGCCCCGTCACCGAGGCGTCGTCGGGCAGCGCTCCCGCAGCATCGGCGGGGCGATCGGCTCGCAGTGTCGTGACCACGTCGGTCCTTCGGCTGGGCGTCGGCCCGGGGTCGGGCCGCGGACGACCCCATTCTCGACATCCGACCTGGGGACTCGCTGGACGCCGCATACGCCCCGCCCGTGACCTGCCACGACGGTCCGCCCCGACGTCGCCGACACGCCGGTCCGGGTGAGCGGTTCCGGGATGCGGGATGGGTCGTCAGCCGGCCGGCCGCACGGGTGGAGGCTGGGAGGCGATACCACGGACGGCCTGCTCCAGGACGTGCAGGGCGAGGGGGTCGGCGACGTCCGCACCCCGGAGGAGCAGCGATCCGGGCAGGTTGACGACGCCGAAGCGCACCGCTGTCACGGCCGCGCGGTCCCGCCGGCCCCACAACGCGACCGCGAGGTCGGTGAGAAGACGGCCGAGGTCGGCGCGGAGAAGACCCAGCAGGGCACGGGCGTCGTCGTCGAGATCGGGGGTCAGGAAGTCGTCGAGGTCGGCGGCGAGCAGCAGACGCGCACCCTCGGGGTTCGTCTGCGCGTACGCCGCAGGTGCCGTTGCCGCGGCGACCAGCGCCGCCGAGGGGTCGCCCCTGTCCATCGCCTCCGCGACCCGGCCACGCTGGAAGGCGAGGAAGTCCTCGGCCTCCCGTGCCCACACCCGGGCGAGGAGTCCGTCGCGGGACCCGAACGCGTGGTAGAGCGCGCCGTTCGAGGCACCCGAGACCCCGCCCAACGCACGGGTCGTCACACCCGCGATCCCCCGCTCGAGCCACAGCGTTCGCGCGTGCGCGAGGATCTGGCCCAGGTCATGGCGTCGTGGGCGTCCCATCAGGATCGTCAGGCGGCGCCCACGGCGTCCGCAGTGTCCGCGCCGTTCGTGTCCGCGGCCTCCGGCAGGCGCAGGGCGGCGAGAGCGTCCGCGTACAGCCTCGACTTGATCGTGCCGAGGGTCGCGCGGTTCTTGCCCGCGACGTCACGGACGAGATCGGCGGCGGCGACCGGGAGGTCCTCGAGCGTCGCGGTCGCGTCCGCGATACCCGCGGCCACGGCGTCGGGTCCGGAGTAACGCCGCCCCGTCGTCATCGCCACCGACGCCGTGCGCGGGCTGAGCTTGCTCGTGATGAGCGCGTTCATGCCGGTCGTGAACGGAATCTCGATGTCGACCTCGGGGAAGCAGAAGTAGCCGCGGTCGGCGCGCATCACCCGGTAGTCGTGTGCCAGGGCCAACATCGCACCCGCCCCGAACGCGTGCCCGTTGACGGCGGCCACCGTCGGAACCGGGAGGCACAGGAGACGCGCGTACAACGCATGCACGCTGTCCACGTACGCCGCGTACTGGTCGAAGTGCGCACCCAGCCACTCGAGGTCGAGACCGTTCGAATAGAACTTCCCGCCGCCGATCGTCACCAACGCGGCCGGCTCCGTCGCCGTCTCCAGCTCGTCGAGCGCGGACTCGACGGCAGCCAGCCAGTCGGGCGAGAACCGGTTCTCGCCGTCACCGAGGTCGAGGGTCCAGATCGGTCCGCTACCGGAGATGGTCACCACGTCGAATGCTCCTTCGCCTACGGATCAGCCGGCGCGGGGTCGCCGGTCACCCGCGAACGAGCGGGCGTGACGCCCCGCCGGGTCGCGGACTACCGGAGAGTAACAGAGCGGTGATCCACAATGGTGGCATCACGGTCCGGCGGGCGTGATCCCCCGACACCCCGGGCCGGCCACCCGGTGTCCGCGAGGAGCGGCCGCGCACGTGAGTCACCCCATCCACCGCGTTCCCGGCCCTTCGCGGCAGGACGGCTACGCTTCCCCCATGAGCGTGCAGAAGCCGGCGAGCTGGATCTACACCGAGGAGTTCGTTCCCGAGCCCCCGGCGCTGGAGGCTGCCCGTCGACGCGGTGAGGAACTCGGCGCCACCCCGGTGCTGCCCGGGACGGGCGCGGCGCTACGGCTGCTCGCGGCCTCGGTCCAGGCCCACACCGTCGTCGAGATCGGCACGGGCGCAGGGGTCTCGGCGTTGTGGCTCCTCGAGGGCATGCCGAGCGACGGCGTCCTCACGACGATCGACATCGAGGCCGAGCAGCACCGTGCCGCCCGCCAGGCGTTCTCCGCCGCCGGCCTCACACCGCAGCGCACCCGGGTCATCACCGGCCACGCCCTCGACGTCCTCCCCCGCCTCGCGGACGGCGCCTACGACATGGTCCTCGTCGACGGCGAGAAGCGTGAGTACCCCGACTACGTCGAGCAGGCCCTGCGCATCGTGCGCGTGGGCGGCGTCGTCGCCGTCGACAACATGTTGTGGCACGACCGCGTCGCCGACCCGGCGGCGCGCGACGAGACCACGACGCTGCTGCGCAACCTCGGCAAGCGGCTGCGCGACGACGAGCGCCTGCAGACCACGCTCCTGCCCGTCGGAGACGGCCTTCTCGTCGCGGTCCGCCGGGCCTGACCCGAGGCCGGCGCGCGGCCCCGGAACCTCACCACGTGGACGCACGGGCGACGGGCCCACCGCGGACGGGCCGACGCAGAAGGAGCCCCCGGCGGCCGGCCGGGGGCTCCTTCACGTGCGCACGAGCGGCACGGAGATCAACGAGAGGGCACGGCCTCGCACTGCTCGATCGCGGCGCCCAGGTCGGCAGCCTCGTCGGGGGTCATCTCGACGACGAGACGGCCGCCGCCCTCGATCGGCATACGCAGCACGATGCCACGGCCTTCCTTCGTGACCTCGAGCGGACCGTCGCCCGTACGCGGCTTCATCGCGGCCATGGGTAACCCTCTTCCTTCTCAGCGGGAGCGGACGTGAGGGAGATCGGTGCACGATCTACGGCCCCACTCGACCCAGTATCTCCCAGGCGTCCCACGAGTGTGAAATCACCCTGCGCGACACACCGACCCGGCAGCCGGATTGGCGACCGGTCCCGGTCCTGCCCCGTCGCCACGCCTCGGGGTCGAGGGGGGCAGTGCCGCGCGGGGCGGATCACGGCGGGTAGTCCGACGGCGGCGTGAAGTGCCAGATGACATCGATCCACCACCACTGCAGGAGGAGGTTGAGGACGACCCCGATGCCGAGGACCCACCACAACCGGCGGTCGTAGCGCTCCGCCACCGTGCTGCCCCCGACCTCCGGTGGGTCGACGCCGGGGATCGGACGGGGCCCACCGAAACCACGTCCGAGCAGCACGACCGCGATCGGGAACTGGCAGAGCATGTAGCGGAAGATGCTCGTCGAGGGGTCCAGCGAGGCGAACAGGTACAGCGAGTAGCCGAACGACCAGGCCCGCAGCTCCGGACCCAGCGACCGCGCCCACGGCCCGAGAACCAGGGCAAACGTGAGGATGACGAGGCCGGCGAGCATGAGTGCGGCAACGGTCGGGCCGGCATCGAACCAGTAGCGCGACAGCCAACGAAAGAGGTTCCACCAGGGGCGGAAGGGCTGGATCTCGGGGACGGCCCGCCAGGCGGCCATGGTGTCCGTGTAGGCCGTGGGAACGCCGGTCCCGGCCCATGCGAGGGCGGGCCAGATCCAGGCCGAGACTCCGCAACAGGCCAGGGCCGCGAACATCCTGCCCCATTCGCCCTTGGTGACGGCGCGTTCGTCGCGGCGTCGCCAGCGCATGAAGACGCAGACGACACCGACGAATCCGAGCGGAAGGGCGATGGGGCGGGCGAGGCCCGTGAAGAGGGCGACGGCGCCCGCGGCGAGCCATCGTTCACGGGTGAGGAAGAAGAGGACGCCGCACAGCAGGAGGATCGCGATAGACTCCGTGTAGGCGACCTGCAGCGTGGGCGCGGCCAAGAATACGGCCCACAGGGTCACGCCGGCGACGGCCACGCGCGGCCCCACCCGGTCACGCAGCAGGATGGCGATGAGCACAGCCGCGGCAGCACCGACCAGCAACGACAGCGTCGATCCGACCACGGCAAAGCTGCCGCCGGTGAGCTGCATGAACCAGCGCGTCAGGTACGGGAACAGCGGGTAGAACGCCCACGGGCTCTGCCACAGTCGTCCGCTGCCCGGATCCAGCGGCATCTGTGCCGGGTACCCGTCCTCGACGATCTGGCGGTACCAGAAGGCGTCCCAGAGGACCGTCATGCGGAAGTAGCCGTGCTCCTCCGGCGTGATCCAGGTGACGTCCTGTTGCCAGGTGCCGACGATCGTGAGCACGACGGCAGAGAAGAGCCGGGCGGCGAAGTAGATGAGCAGGACGCCGACGATGAACGCGCGCGGCCGGGCGTACCAGTGGTGGAGCATCCCCCGCCACCGCCCCACGGGCTTCACGGCCGGGGTGGTGACGGCGGGCCGAGGCGCACCCTGCTCGCGGGGTTCACGGGCAGTGGGCTGGGCGACGACGTCCGCCATCAGCGCGGGGTTCCTTCCTCCGGAGGCAACTCGGGTGGTCGCGGCGCGCTGCGAGGCGCAGTACGGCCGCAATGGCCCGTGCTCCCCGAGGACGCCGGTCCTCGCGGCGGCGTGCGCCTCGTCCCGACGGATCGGGCCCACTGTACCCCGGCGGATCGGGACCGCCCGGGCCGTCGTGCGGCGCTCACGCCGACGGAGAACCCGGACGCTCGGGGCTCGGTCCCTCGGGCGGGCCGTGGCGTCGCACCCGCGGGAAGGCGGCGACGGAGCCCGTGGTGGAGGTGGCGGAGGAGTCGGCACCCCGACCCGGGTCGCCGTCGTCGAATGGCGCCTGCGGCTCGGGCTCGTCCTCGTCGGCCTCGACCAGGCGCGGCTCGGTGTCGCCCTCCAGCTCGGCGAGGCGAGCCTGCATCCGGTCGAGGACGGCGTCGACCTGGTCCATGCGGTAACCGCGGAACGCGGTGTCGAACCGTACCCGGGCGAGATCGTCCACCCCGATCCTCCCGGGCGGCAGCGGGACTCCCCCGGCGCTGGAGACGGGCTCGGAGGCTCGGACCGACATCCGACTCGCCGCGCCGAACGCGAGCGCGGCGGCGAGCCCGATGACGACGACGGCGGCGGAGGCGATGAGGACGATCACCCGACGATGGTGACACGAGCGACCGACAGCCCGCGGCCATCCCGGCCGGCGCCAGCGCCTCGCGTGGGGGTCCCCCGGGACCGGCGGGGTCGGGCGGCGTCCGCCCGTCTCCCGCTCACTCCGGGCGGCGGGCCTGTCGCTCCTCGTCGGCGGTGCGGATGATGCGGACGGCCTCGGCGGGGTCGTCGGTGAGGTGGAGGAGGTCGACGTCGCCGGGGCCGATCGTGCCCTCGGCCACGGCGACCTCGCGCAGCCAGTCGAGCAGGCCGCTCCAATAGGCGGTGCCGATGAGCACGACGGGGAAGGAGGTGACCTTCGTCGTCTGGACGAGCGTGAGGGCCTCGAACAGCTCGTCGAACGTGCCGAACCCGCCCGGCAGGACGATGAACCCCTCGGCGCTCTTGACGAACATCGTCTTGCGGATGAAGAAGTAGCGGAAGTTGACCCCGATGTGCACGTAGGCGTTGAGGCCCTGTTCGAAGGGCAGCTCGATACCGAGCCCCACCGAGGTCCCGCCCGCGCGGTCGGCGCCCTTGTTGACGGCCTCCATCGCGCCCGGACCGCCGCCGGTGATGACCGCGTATCCGGCCTCGACGAGACGCTCGCCGACCTCTTCGCCGACGGCGTACATGGGGTGGTCCTGGCCGAGGCGGGCGGACCCGAAGACACTCACGGCCGGCCCCAGTTCGGCCAGGGCGCCGAAACCCTCGACGAACTCGGCCTGGATCCGCAGGACCCGCCACGGGTCGGTGTGCAGCCAGTCGGCGGCACCCCTGCTGTCGAGGAGGCGCTGATCCGTCGTCGTGGTGGGGACGTGTGCGCCCCTCAGGGTGACCGGTCCGCGCTGGTAGGCATTCATCCCATCGAGGCTAGGGCAGGACCACGGGGTGCGGAAACGTCCTGGGATGCCCCGATGTCGACCGTTGCGAAGCGTTCACCCGACCGGTGCCGATCCGTCGCCGATCGTTTCGTCGACGTCCTCCGGCTCCAGCGGGGTGAGGCCCGGCCCGTCGAGGCGGTCGGCCACACTCCGCAGGATCGTCGTGAGGTCGGCCATGAGCCCGGAGTGCACGCCCCCACGACGCCACGCGAGGGCGATGTCGCGGTAGGGGGCAGGGTCGGCGAAGCGCCGCAGGACGACGCCCTCGGAGGCCGGGACCGGCGGGATGACCGACAGGTGCGGGAGCAGGGTGATGCCGATGCCGCCCGCGACCATGTGGCGCAACGTCTCGAGGCTCGTCGCACGGAACCCGTCACGCTCGGCGGCGCCGGCGATGGAGCACACCTCGAGGGCCTGGTCGCGCAGGCAGTGACCGTCGGCGAGCAGGAGGACGTCCTGCCCACTCAGGGCCTCGGTGGTCACGGTGTCCGTCTCCACCGGCACCTCTCCCGAGGAGTCCCGCGGGGCGTCCCCCTGGTCCCGTCCCCGCATCCGGGCGAGCGGATGGCCGACGGGCGCGGCGAGGACGAACTCCTCGCGGAACAGGGGCGCGTGCGCGAACGCGGCGTCGACGGGTTGGGCGAGCACGGCCGCGTCCAGGGTTCCGGCCTCGAGCATGCCGACGAGGTCGGAGGTCTTCTCCTCGACGAGAAGGAGCCGCAGGTCGGGTAGCGCCTCCTTGACCAGCGGCACCGCGTGAGGCAAAAGGTACGGCGCGAGAGTGGGGAAGACGCCCAGACGCAGCGTGCCCGACCGCGGGTCGGTCGCGTACCGCGCGATCGCCCGGATCTCGTCGGCCCCCGCGAGGACCGTCTTGGCACGGGCGAGGACGGACTCCCCCACCATCGTGAACAGCACGCCCCGGGAGCCGCGCTCGATGAGCGACGCCCCGAGTTCGGTCTCGAGCTTCTTGATCTGCGTCGACAGCGTCGGCTGACTCACGTAGCAGGCGGCCGCGGCGCGCCCGAAGTGGCGGTGCTCCGACAGCGCGACGAGGTATTCGAGGTCACGAAGGTTCATCGTCGTTCCCTCCCTCGTCGCGCCGTCGTGAGCGGGCTCACGAGGCGACTGCGGCCGGGGCGCTCGTGCGGATCAGGTGGTCGAACGCCGACAGCGCGGCGGTGGAGCCACCGCCCATCGCGACGACGATCTGCTTGAACGGCTCCGTCGTCGCGTCGCCGGCGGCGAAGACGCCGGGGACGTTCGTGTGGCCGGCCTCGTCGATGACGATCTCGCCGCGGTCGGACAGCTCGACCGAGCCGCGGAGCCAGTCGGTGTTCGGCAACAGGCCGATCTGGACGAAGACGCCCTGGAGCTCCACGGTGCGGCTCTCACCCGAGGCGCGGTCCTCGTAGACGAGGCCGGTGACCTGGGTGCCGTCGCCGAGCACCTCGGTCGTCCTCGCCCCGAGGACGATGTCGACGTTGTCCAGGCTGCGGAGTTTGCGCTGGAGCACGTCGTCGGCGCGCATCTCGTCGAGGAACTCGATGAGGGTGACGTGCCCGACGATGCCCGCGAGGTCGATCGCGGCCTCGACGCCGGAGTTGCCGCCGCCGATGACGGCCACGCGCTTGCCCTTGAACAACGGACCGTCACAGTGCGGGCAGAAGGTCACGCCCTTGTTGCGGTACTCGTCCTCGCCCGGCACCCCCATCGTGCGCCAGCGGGCACCCGTGGCGAGCACGACGTTCCTCGCGGCGAGCTCACCGCCCCCCTCGAACTCGACGCGGTGGAGCCCGTCCTCACCGGCGACGCGCAGTGCGCTCGCCCGCTGACCCTTGATCATCTCGGTCTCGTAGGCGTTGACGTGCTCCTCGAGCGCGGCGGCGAGCTTCGGCCCCTCCGTGTAGGGGACGGAGACGAGGTTCTCGATGGCCATCGTGTCGAGGACCTGCCCGCCGAACCGCTCGGCGACGAGGCCGGTGCGGATGCCCTTGCGGGCGGCGTAGATCGCGGCCGACGCGCCAGCGGGGCCACCACCGACGACGAGGACGTCGAAGGGGTCCATCGCGGTCATCCGCTCGGCCTCGCGGCTGGAGGCGCCGGTGTCGATCTTGCCGACGATGTCACGGGCGTCCATGCGCCCCTGACCGAAGAGCTCCCCGTCGAGATACATCGTCGGGACGGCGAGGACGTTCTTCTCGGTGATCTCGTCCTGGAACAGCGAGCCCTCGACGGCGGTGTGCCGGATGTGCGGGTTGAGCGCCGCCATCGTGTTGAGCGCCTGCACCACGGTGGGGCAGTTCTGGCAGCTCAGCGACATGTAGGTGACGAAGTGGTGGTCCTCCTGGATCGCCGCGATCGACTCCAGCACCGCCTCGTCCTCCTTCGGCGGGTGGCCGCCGACGTGCAGGAGCGCGAGGACGAGCGAGGTGAACTCGTGCCCCAGGGGCAGGCCGGCGAACTCGACGCGGGCCGCCTCCCCCACGCGGGCGATGCCGAAGGAGGGCGTGCGCGTCGCCGTGCCGTCGGTGCGCACCGAGACCTTGTCGGACTGGGCCGCGATGTCCTCGAGCATCTCGCGCATCTCGACGCTCTTGGCGCCGTCGTCGAGGGTGGCGACGAGCTCGATGGGCTCGCGGACCATCTCGAGGTAGCTCTTCAACTGGGTCTTGAGGGCGGCATCGAGCACGGGGCGTCCTTTCCTGGGGACGACGGGGCCGCGGGCGCGCGAACGGCGCGCATCGCGGCGCGAGAGAAGTGGCGGATGGATCCTCGTGGGCGACGAGCACGGGACTCGGCGCCCACGACGCCCCATCCACGAGACCTCACCGCACCCCGATGCGTATCAGGGGAGGTGCGAGACGCACCGGGGTGCGGCGAGGGAGTTCGTGGGGTCGGCGTGACCGACCGGTGGGACGCTGGGATCAGATCTTGCCGACGAGGTCCAGACCCGGCGTGAGGGTGGTCTCGCCCTCTTCCCACTTGGCGGGGCAGACCTCGCCCGGGTGGTTGCGGACGTACTGCGCGGCCTTGACCTTGCGCATGAGCTCGGAGGCGGAGCGGCCGATGCCCTCGGCGGTGACCTCGATGTACTGGATGACACCGTCGGGGTCGACGAGGAACGTCGCGCGGTCGGCGAGGCCGGCTCCCGGACGCATGTTCTGGAAGTTGTTGGTGATGACGCCGTTCGGGTCACCGAGCATGTAGTAGTCGATCTTGCCGATCGTCTCGGACGCGTCGTGCCAGGCCTTGTGCACGAAGTGGGTGTCGGTGGAGACCGAGAAGACCTCGACGTCGAGCTTCTTCAGCTCGTCGTAGTGGTCGGCGAGGTCGCCGAGCTCGGTGGGGCACACGAACGTGAAGTCGGCGGGGTAGAAGAAGAAGATCCCCCACTTGCCGCGGACGTCCGCGTCGGACACCTCGACGAAGTCACCGCTCTTGAAGGCGGTGGTCTCGAAGGGGAGGATCTCGGTGTTCATCAAGGACATGCGTTGCGCTCCTCGGGTCGTGTCGCTGAGCCGGGTTGCTCGGGTGCTTCCCCCGGTACACATAGAGACCCTATATGGAAAACGCGGCAATCGAAAGCCGATGTCGATGAATCATTCGCATCCGACCCATAGGTGGCGCCTATAGGTCGTGACGGCGACGAGGTCGTGTGGGCGACGCCGGTCAGGGGGTCGGCGCCGGCGACAACCACCGCAGCAGGGCCTCCTCGGCCTCCCGGAGTTGACTCACGGGGCAACGCTCGTCGTCCTTGTGGGCGAGCAGGGGGTCTCCGGGACCGAAGTTCACCGCTGGCACCCCGAGGCCGGAGAACCGCGCGACGTCGGTCCATCCCTGTTTACCGGTCACCTCTCCCCCGATGGCCTCGACGAACGCCGCGGCGGCCGGGCGGTCGAGGCCGGGGCGGGCGCCGCCGGCGCTGTCGACCACCTCGAGGTCGAACCCCTCGAAGAGATCACGGACGTGGGCGATGGCGGCCTCGACGTCGATGTCGGGCGCGAACCGGTAGTTGACGGTGACGACGCAACGGTCGGGGACGACGTTCGTCGCGATCCCGCCGGTGATGGCGACCGCGGACATGCCCTCCCGGTAGGTGAGTCCGTCGACCTCGACCTCCCGCGGCTCGTAGTCGGCTAGCCGGGCGAGGATGGGGGCCGCCGCGTGGATCGCGTTCTCCCCCATCCACGGACGGCCCGAGTGCGCGGCGACCCCGGATGTCCTCACCTCGACCCGCAGGGTGCCCTTGCACCCGCCCTCGACGAGGGCCTTCGTGGGTTCGAGCAGCACGGCGAAGTCGCCGAGGAACAGGTCGGGCCGTGTCGCGGTGAGGCGGGTGAGGCTGTTGCGCTCCGCCTCGACCTCCTCGCAGTCGTAGAAGACGAACGTGAGGTCGCGAGTGGGCTCGGGCAGCAGGTGGGCGAGGCGCAACTGCACCGCGACCCCACCCTTCATGTCGACGGTGCCGCGGCCCCACAGCTCCTCCCCCTCCGGCCCCGGCTGGCGACGAGTGGGCAGGTTGGGCGGGTCGGTGAGGGGCACGGTGTCGAGGTGGCCGGCGAGGAGGACCCGCTCGTCACGACCGAGGTCGGTGCGGGCGATGACCGTGTTGCCGTCGCGGATGACGTCGAGGTGCGGCAGCGCCGTCAAGGCCGTCTCGACGGCGTCGGCGAGCGCGTCCTCCTCCCCGCTCACCGATTCCATGTCGCAGATCGCGGCGGTGAGGGTGACGACGTCGGCGGTGAGATCGAGGCCCATGCCCCCCACGGTAGGCGGTCGTCGAGCCGCGGCGGACGGGGCGGTCCAGGGCACGCGGCCTCTCGCCCACTCATGTTCGTCGGACGACGGTCGATCTGTGCGGGACAGGCACCGTTCGCCTCCGGCGATCCCCCCGGCCCGCCACCTGGTCCAGACGCCACGACGAACGGTGAACAGATGAACCCCAGCTCCACCCAGGCCCCCGACGACGTCCACCGCGCCGAGCGCGTCGGAACGCGACGGCTCGGCATCAGGGGCAAGATGCTGTCGATCGGGGCGGTCGGCCTGCTCGTCGCCCTCCTCATCACCGTGATGAGCCTGTGGTCCCTCGCGCGTCTCACCGAGGCGTCGGAGGAACAGGGTGCGGCCTACGAGGTCCTCCTCCTCACCGACGACATCGGCGCCCAGATCGAGGCCGTCAACGGTCGGCAGAACGGCTACGTCATCGAGGCGATGGAGGCCGGTCCCGCGGCGGTGGAGGACTCCGCTCCCAGCCGCAAGGCGTACCTCGCCGCCCTGACGACGCTCAAGAAGGACCTCGAACTCATCGAGCCCCGGCTGCGCACGGAGAAGGGCAAGGCCACGCTGCAACAGCTGAAGGCGGACGTCGGCACGTGGGAGCAGGTCGACGCCCGTGTCGTCGCCGGCATCCGGGCCGGAGAGATGGCGCAGGCCAGGAGGGCCGCCGTCGCCGAGGCCGGAACCGTCATCGAGACGATCGCCAAGGATGCCGAGACGATCGCGGAGACGGCGCACGGCCGGGTCACGGCCGCGGAGGAGAACCTCAAGGACGTCCGCGCCACGACGATCCCCTTCGCCCTCGCGACCCTGGCCGTCGGCGCGCTCGCGCTCATCCTCCTCGCGATGCGCATCAGTTCCGCCGTCCTGCGGACCGTCCGCACCGTCCTCGCGAGCGTCACCGCGATGGGAGCGGGTGATCTGCGGGTCCCCGCGGCCGTCGAGGCGAACGACGAGATCGGTGACATGGCACGGGCACTGGACCGCAGCCGCGAGTCCATGCGGCTCGTCCTGCAGCAGGTCGGGGACGCCTCCTCGACCGTGTCCGCCGCCTCCGAGGAGCTGACGGCGACCGCCTCGCAGATGAGTTCCAGCGCCTCGCTGAGCGCCGAACGTGCCGGCTCCGCCTCCTCCGCCGCGGGGGACGTCTCCCAGAACGTCTCGACGGTCGCCGCCGGCACGGAGGAGATGACCGCGAGCATCCGCGAGATCTCCAAGAACGCCAACGACGCCGCCG